>JAOUHE010000071.1 GCA_029865285.1 Chloroflexota bacterium | reverse complement strand
GGACCCCACGGCGGTGGGGCGCTTCACCCTCGCCGAAGCCCCCGAGAGCGGCTGAGGTGCATGCAGCGGGGCATTGGGATCGGAGCTGTGCCCGATCTCCGATCCCAATTCCCCCGGCGTCGGGGTTGGCTCCGGCAGCATTGCGCTGGACCGGGTGCCCAGCCAACCCTTGCGACCCAGCCTAACCTCACCGGACCGCACCTGTCAACCTCTAATTGACTGACAAAGCCTCATTCGTCAGTTCGTATGCGCCGCGGTGGTCACCCGCCTCCGCGCGAAGTGCGGCCCACTCGCGCAATACCTCGCGCGTCCTGCCCGCCGAATGCCCGCCACGCGCAAGATCCGCCGCTTCGGCGTAGCGGAGCTCCGCACCAGGATTGTCTCCCGTGCTCCGGAGTGCCCTGGCCTCGGTGAGCATGGCCGTCAATTCCATTGCCCGATTACCCGATGAACGCGCGAGGTCGATGGCACGGTGAGCCAGCGAGGCTGCCTCCTGGTGCTGACCGCGAGCCAACGCGATCTGTGCTTCAGTGTCGAGCACGGCCGACAGGAACCGGTCGTCGCCAGCACGCTCGAATTCGGCGCGGGCCTCCGAGGCCAGCTCAACGGCGCGGTCCGTATTGCCGGTCGCAAGGTACGCCAGGGCAAGCGTGTTCTCGATCTGCGCCGACTCGAACGTGGTGCCTGCAGATCGGAAGAGTGCAAGCCCCTGCGTGCCGGTGCGAATCGCGGCCTCGGTGTCGCCGGTCTCCTGGTAGCTGATGGCGAGGTTGAAGAGGAACATGGCACGGCGGCGGTCATCGAGGCTCTCCACCAGCCCACGGGCGGTCTCCAGGAAGGTCAGCGAGCGCGCATAGTCGCCGGTGCGTGAGGCGACCGCTGCGAGCGCCATCAGGAGTCGCATCTCGAAATCGGGGTCGACCTTGAGCCCGGCGCGGACACGCTCGAGCAGCGACGTCAGCAGGCTCTGCGCATCAGCCTCCTGATCGGAAAGATAGAGGCCGTAGGCCAGCCAGTAGCGGGCCAGTGCCTCATCTGCGACGCGGCCGTAGGCGCCGAACAGACGGGCCGCCTCGGCGGCTGCCGGCACGGCCTCTCGACCATTGTCCAGGCGCACGAGCGCCTCCGCACGGCCGCGCAGGATCTCCGCTCTCCCCTGCTCGTCGGGCGCACCCTCGAGCAGGCGGAGGTATCCGTCGGCCGCGGCCTGCCAGTCGCCAGCCGCGAGAGTCATGTCAACGGCCAGCCGGCTCCAGGCGGGATTCTGTTCATCGAGGAAGTGGCTTGGCGCCAGGGAGAGCCGCTCGGCGAGGTATCGCAGCGCGACCATCGAGGGTCGGGCGATCCCGGTCTCGAGCGCGCTGACATATGCCTTGGTGTAGCGATCACCGGCGAGCTGCTGCTGTGTCAGGCCGGCCCGCTTCCGCGCTTCGCGGATGCGGTCCCCGATCTGATGAGCGAGTCTCTTGTCGTCCGCGGTTGACCGTGCAGCGGTCCGGGTGCGTGGCATTGACCGGAGTATAGCGCCCTTGGCAAGCCCCATTTGACTCGGTGCTGCTCCGAAAGTACCTGCCACCTGCTGGGCCATCAGTACCGATGGGTCATTGCCGACACGACCTCCGGTGGCGAATGTCAGCTTGCGGCCGATATTCCCTTCCGGGGCAGCCGCTGAGGAGATCGATATGTGCAACGGACACACCGGCGGCGGCTGGCCCTCCTAGGGCTCGCGTCGCGTTAGATTCGGGGGGAGCGACACCGTGGACGTGCCCGTCCGCGGTTTCGTCATGCGTCTCGCGGGTTCCCTAGATGACCGGCAGATCCTGGGGGGTGGCAAGGGCCGGCGCGAATAGATCGCCTACATCGGCCAACCGGTCCGGCAGGGTCAGCACGGTCCAACCGTCCGGCGCCAGTGCCGGATCATCCAGCTGCGCCCAGGTGATCGGCACCGAGACCGGCGCTGACGCCGCGGGGCGCACCGAATAGGGTGCCACGAGCGTCTTGTTGACCGCGTTCTGGGTGAAGTCGAGACGCGCCCTTCCTCCCCGATCGCGCTTCGACCACTCCCAGCTCACCAGTTCGGGCACCATCGCGCCGACTGCGCGGGAGAGTGATTCGACCCAGCCCCGGGTCTGCTCGAACGTGTACCCCGCGCGGATGGGGACCCACACCTGGAGGCCGCGCTTTCCCGTCACCTTTGGCAGACCGATAACCCCGAGGTGCTCGAGGGCCGTCCGGAACAGACGCGCCAGCACGAGCACTTCATCGAAGGTGGTCTCGGTCCCGGGGTCGATGTCGATCAGCGCGAATGTCGGCTCGGCAGGAGCAGCGGTCCGGCTGGTCCATGGATGCAGCTCCACCGCGGCTTCCTGTGCGAGCCAGACCAGGGTCGCCACGCGGTCAACGACGGCGTAGGTCTTGGGACCCTCGTGTCCGGTGTAGGACCAGCGCGACACCCAGCTCGGAGCGTGACCCGGCAGGTCCTTCTGCCAGAAGCCTGGCCGATCGATGCCGTTGGGAAACCGCTGCAGGGTCAGGCCGCGCCCAGCGAGGTGCGGTACCAGCACTGCGCCGATCGATGCGTAGTAGCGGATCAGGTCGCGCTTGCTCAACGTGGCGTGTTCACCCGTGCCGGGAAAGATGGGCTTGTCCAGGTTCGTGAGCCGAACCTCGTGTCCGGCCACACGCCAGACGCCCTCCCCCTGCATCGCATCGAGTTCCGCCAGTTCGGCCGGCGTCGCGGGCACCACCTCGGGCGCCGAGGGCGGTGCCGGCGGTCGCCGCGCACGCCCGGATCTGTCCGCGAGCGCATGGACGTGCGGCTGGGATTCCTCCCGCACCACCGCCGTCGGATCTCCTCCGATCTCGATCCCCTTGAACGTCGGATGCCTGAGCACACCGTCGGGCGTCCACTCCGCGAATTCGGCGCGAATGACGAGGCGCGGCTGAACCCAGCGAGCGTCCGGGGGTGATTCGGCGGGGTCGATCGGCGGAACGTCAGTGCGCAGTGATTGGAGATCGGCCAGCAGCCTGCGCGCGACGGCCCCCGAGATGCCGCTGCCAACCTGGCCGGCCCGTCGCAGAGCGCCCTCGTGGTTGACCCCGACGATGAGCGAACCGAGCTCAGCGCCGCCCCCCTGTCCTGGGAGCCAACCGACGACGACGAACTCCTGCTCGCGCCGCAACTTCACCTTGAGCCAGTCCCGAGATCGTCGCCCCGGCTCGTAGCGGCTGTCGCGGCGCTTGGCGACGATCCCCTCCAGCTCCTGTGCCGCTGCGGCCCGCAGGAAGTCCATTCCATCCGCCACCACGTGCGGCGAGTACCGGACCGCTGGGCCCGGACGCAGCAGCCGCTGCAGTTCACGCTTCCGCTCCTCGAGCGGGACACCCAGGAGCGATTGGCCGTCGAGGTGGAGCAGATCGAAGACCATGTAGACAACGGGAATGGCCCCGCGCTCCTCCGACGAGAGGCGCGCCGAGGGACGAGCGCGACGTCCGCTGGATGCCTCGAGGCCCCGCAACCCCGTACGGTCCTGGAGCAGCGAGAAGTCGGGGCGCCCCTCGCCATCGAGCGCTACCACTTCTCCGTCCACGACCGCCTCGCGCGCATCGATCCACGTGGCCGGACCCGCCAGGCGCGGGAAGTAGGCGGCCGCATCCGCGCGATTCCGTGTCCACAGGCGCGCGTTTCCATCGTGCACGACCGCCTCGACGCGGTATCCGTCCCACTTGACCTCGAACAGCCAATCCGGATCGTCAAAGGCGCCGGCCACCGGGGTGGCCAGCATCGGCGCGATGAAGTCAGGCAGCGGTGCGGGGAGGGCACCGGCGAGTGCGACCACGAGGTTGGCCGAGGGGATCGGCGCCACGAACCGCGCCGCGACCGCCGCCGCCACCTCGTCGTTGGTGCGCCCGGTCATCACGCTGGTGATGTGGCGTTCGGCATCCCAGCCCGGCACGGCCGCCTCATCGCGCTTGTGGATGAGCAACCACTGTCCCGGTTCGGTGCGGGCGCCGAACGCGTCCCGTCGGCCGCCCGTCTGCACGATTGTGAAGCGTCCAGCCAACCGCTCCCCGTGAAGCCGGAACTTCAGCTCACCCGAACGGAGGGCACCAGCCGGGTCGTCGGTCTCCTCGGGCTCGAAGGTTCCCCAGTCCCAGACGATCATGTCCCCCGCCCCGTACTGGCCTACCGGAATGGTGTCCTCGAAGGACAGGTATTCGATCGGATGGTCCTCGGTCCGCATCGCCATCCGGCGTTCGCCCGGATCCAGCGTCGGACCTCGCGGCACGGCCCAGCTGACCAGCACGCCGCCGATCTCAAGGCGCAGGTCGTAGTGGAGGCGGCTGGCTCGGTGGCGCTGGACCACGAAACGGCCGGTCCCCTCCCCGACCGTCGCTGGCTCCGGCTCAGGGGTGCGCGCAAAGTCCCGCTTGGACCGATAGGCGTCGAGCGGCATCGGTGTCAGATTCCGAGCTCCGCGAGGGAGGCCACGACGGCGACTGCACCGGCCTGGCGCAACGTCGCGGCATCGACCGCACCGGTCGTGACGCCAACGGCGATCATGCCGGCGGCCACCGCAGCGAGCATGTCCCACGTCGCATCGCCGACGTACCAGCAGCCCTCCGGACTGACCGCCAGTTCGCGAGCCGCGAGGAGCAGCAGGTCCGGTGCCGGCTTGGCGTGCAACACGTGGGTCCCGTCGATCACCAGCGGCTCGCGCAACAACGTCAGCGCGGACACGGACGCTGCGACCTGCTCCCTTCGACTCGAGGTGGCGATCGCCCAGGGGGTACCCGCTGCCTCCAGGCGTTCAAGCAGTGCACTCACGCCGGGGACCGGCTTCGGGTGAGTGTTGAGCGATGCGTAGATCTCCCCGGAGCGCACATCAATTGTCTCGTCGCGACCCGCGGTGAGCGTGATGCCGGCAGCGGAGGAGACTTCTCGGGCCAGCCTTCGGCCATCGGAACCGATGAGGTCCGCGATGAGCCCGCGGTCGGCCGGGATCGCTTCTTCCGCAAATACCGCCAACCACGCCTGGATGCGGGTCTCGACGGTATCGACCAGCGTCCCGTCCAGGTCGAAGATGACCGCCGCAGGAGCTGGCAGGCGGGCAAGTGGCGAGGGCATCGGTCTACGATAGCCCGCGATGCCGGCTGAGTTCGCCCACCACTGGACGCTGGACCCGACGGTCACCTTCCTCAACCACGGCTCATTCGGTGCCGCGCCGCGCGAGGTGCTCGCATCCCAGCAGGCCTGGCGAGACCGGATCGAGGCAGAGCCGGTCCGCTTCTTCAGCGAACTCGAGGCCGAACTCGACGAGGCACGACGTGCGCTCGGTGCCTTCGTCGGGGCCGATCCGGACGATCTCGCCTTCGTGCCCAACGCGACGGCCGGCACGAATGCAGTCCTGCGGTCGCTCCGCTTCGACGTCGGGGACGAGTTGCTGACCACCGATCACGCCTACAACGCGGTGAAGAACGCCATGGAGTACGTGGCTGAACGAGATGGTGCGCGGGTCGTGATCGCGCCGGTGCCGTTCCCGACCGAATCGTCCGAGCAGATCGTGAGCGCGGTGCTCGCAGCGGTCACGCCGCAGACCCGCCTGGCGGTGCTCGATCACATCACCTCGGCGACTGCGCTGATCTTCCCGATTCGGCAGCTGACCGACGAGCTGTCCCGCCGGGGCATCGACTCGCTGGTCGATGGCGCGCATGCCCCCGGCCAGGTGGCGCTGAACGTGGAGTCTGTGGGGGCCACGTACTATGCGGCAAACCTCCACAAATGGGTCTGCGCACCCAAGGGATCCGGCTTCCTCTGGGTCCGTCGCGATCGCCAGGCCGAGATCCGCCCACTCGCCATCAGCCACGGCGCGAACTCCCCACGCACGGACCGCAGCCGCTTTCGCGTCGAGTTCGACTGGACCGGCACCGCCGATCCATCGGCCTATCTGGCCGTTCCGGCGGCGATCCGCTTTGGCGAGAATCTGCTCCCGGGAGGATGGGAGACCCTGCGTGCTCGGAACCACGACCTGGTGATGGCTGGGCGCTCACTGGTCAGCGCCGCCGCAGGCATCGCCGTGGCAGCGCCGGAGACGATGATCGGGACCATGGCTTCGATCCCGCTCCCCCTGCAGGGTGGTGGCGGCCGGGTCCAGGGGGTCGAACTGTACGGTGATCCGGTCCATGCGCACCTGCTGGCGCACGGGATCCAGGCGATGGTCACGCCGTGGCCCCAGCGACCGAGTGGCGGCCCGTGGCGACGGCTCGTGCGGATCAGCGCGGCAGGCTACAACGACCTGGATCAGTACGAACGTCTGGCAGCGGTGATGCCCGGAGCGATCGCGGCCGAATCCTGAACGTGCCCGCCCGCGCCCGTACCCCGGGGTACCTTGGGGTCATTCACCATTGGACCCGGACCCGGCAGACTCGCACCGATGACTGTCCAGGCAATCGCGCGCGCCCAGCGTCGTCCCGGGGGAGCTGCACCGTCGCGCCACTTGACCCGGACCGCGGACCTCGCCATCTCGTTCTCCTTTGCCCTCGACGCCGCCGCCGCACGCCCGGTCGGACACGGGATGCGGACCTGCTTCCTGGCAATGCGCCTCGCAGAGGCGCTCGAGGTGCCCGACCGCGACCGCGCATCGCTCTTCTACGCGGCTCTGCTCCACGAGGCGGGTGAAGTCGCGCCGTCACAGGGCCACGAGCGGCTCGCCGCTCTACGCCGGCTGATGCCCCACCGAGGCACCCAGGAGGAACGCCGAGCCGCCGAGCACGGACGCGTGCGCCGCGGTGCTCAGCTGGTGTTGCGTGCCGGGTTCGACCACCAGGTCGCGGTCACGATCATGTCGCTGCGCGAGCGCTGGGACGGGCGCGGTTTGCCGCTTGCCCTGGCTGCCGAGGCGATTCCGCTCTTTGCCCGCATCGTGGCGGTGGCCAAGGGACTTGACGACGCCGCGACAGATGCCGGGCCGCGAGGTGCGGAAACGCTTCTGCACGCTCGCAGCGGGACCGACTACGACCCGGAGCTCGTCGGCGTGATGCTCGCATTGTGCGGCGGGGGCCTCCTCGAGGAGTGGGCCGGGGATGGCCTCGAGGAGACGGTTCGGGACCTCGAGCCGTCATGGCTGATGCGAATGGCCGACGAGGACGACGCGAGGCGCATCGGTGAGGCCCTTACGGCCTAGGCTGCTCCCACCCCGACCTTCGCTCGCCTGCCGTCACTCGACTGGTTCCATTTCGGAGAAGATAGGCGTGGCCGCCGTGGGAGCGGCCCGTGGCCGCAGCTCCTGGTACTAGCAGGAACGATCCAGATCGGCGACAAGGCCATTCGCCGCCTCGGGGACTACATGTGGCTCTGCGCACGGCAGCAGTTCCTGTACGTCATCTTCACCCCCGACCTCTCCTGGGCCACTGAGATCCTGTCGAGCCTCCCCTGAGTCCGCTGTGTCGGGGGCCGGGGTCGCCTGCACGGTCCGCTCGACGTCCCGCGTCCGCAGCCTCGACATCGACGGCGCCACCTTCACCTGGACGCCATTGCCGCAGCCCGGCCAGCAGACACCTACGGTCCGAAGGCACGGTGCAGGAAGGCGGCCATCTGGCCACGGGTGACGGTCAGCAGCGGACAGTAGGTGGTAGCGCTGCAGCCCTTGGTGATGCCGGCCGCTGCCACCCGGTTGATGTTGGCCTCGAAGATGGAGGCATCGTCATCGGTGAAGTAGTCGTAGAGGGTCGAGGGCAGGTGCAGAGCGCGATCGAGGTAGGCGGCCATCTGCTCACGGGTGATGGTCAACTCCGGACAGTACTTGACGCCACCACAGCCTGTGGTGATACCAGCCTCGGCCAACCGGTTGATGTCGGCCTCGAAGATGGAGGCATCGTCATCGGTGAAGTAGTCAATGGTGGCTGCTGGCAGGGACATGGCACGCGCCAAGAAGGCGGCCATCTGCCCTCGAGTAACCGGAGAGTCGGGGCAGAAGGTAGTCAACGCGCAACCCTTGGTGATGCGCGAGTTGTAGAGCCAGTCGATGTCTGCCCGAAAGCCACTGGTACCGATATCGGTGAACGGCGACGCCCACACATCAGAGAGCCAGAGCTTGCCCGAACCGTAACTGTTGTCCTTACCCGTCGGCCC
>JAOUHE010000235.1 GCA_029865285.1 Chloroflexota bacterium | reverse complement strand
GCCCTGCTCGTCCTGTTCGCCACGTACACGCTGACCCTGGTCAACGCGGTGACCGCGTCCGGCGATCCGACTGCGGTGGCCCGTAGACGTCTGCTGGGCGCCGGGTCGCTGTACGTCGGGGCCGTCTGGATCACCTACTTCCTCGTGGGGCTTGGCCTGTTCACCTTCCTGGCCTGGCTCGGCGAGGATCACCTGGTCACCCGCGTTGCGGCCGTGCTGGCCCTGCTGATGGGACTGTGGATGGTCAAGGATGTCCTGTTCCCGCGGTTCGGTCCGGCACTTGCGGCTCCCCAGGCCACCCATAGCTGGATGCACAGGGCCATGGAGCGCGGCGGGCTCGGCGGGATGCTGCTGGCTGGCGTGCTCGTCGGCCTCTGCACCGTGCCCTGCTCGGGCGCGATCTACCTGGCCATCGTGGCGGTTCTCCACGCTTCCGGCGGAGGTGCCACCGGCCTGGCGCTGTTGGCGCTCTACAACCTTGCCTACATCGTCCCGTTGGTGGCCCTGCTGGCCGTGGTCAGCAATCGCCGAGTGCTGGGTCGGCTCGGCCGCTGGAACAGGGCGAACTCACCATGGGTCAGGGTCGGCCTGGCCGCTGCTGTCATCGTCATGAGCCTCGGCCTGCTGATCACGCTGTAGGGCCGCACATGAAGGACCTGCTCATGGCGGATCGGTGAACGTCGCGGCCCGGGCGACCAGGACGATGGCCGCGGCACTCAGCGGCGCGGTGGGTGCGATCTCGGGGGTTGCGCCCCACGTCCTGCACCACGTCGGGCCGTTGGCCGGCGCGGCCTTCCTGGGAGGTGCCGGTGGTACCATCCTTTTCGGCCTGGGTGGCTTCGCCCTCTCGGTGCCGATGCTGCTGCGACTGCGGCGGCGGTTCGGTACATGGGCTGCGCCGGCGGTCGCTACCGCCTTGTTCACGGGCGTCTACCTGGCGAGCGCGCTCGTGATCGGGCCAGCCCTGACCGCGAATCCAATTGATGTCGATGCACCCTCTTTCAGCCCGCTCGCCTCGGGCCATGCCGAGCACCACTGAATGCGAGGTCGATGACCATTGGCACGACGAAAGTTGACGATGGCGGTGGCCGGCGCGGCGCTGTTGATCCTGACCCAGGCAGGGTGCGTGGGTCCGGTGGGCCCCATGGGTCCCGGCATGCATCGCGCTGGCAGTGGCAACCCGGAGGACGCCCCATCGCCTGTTCCCGGAGCCTCCGAACTGGTTCTCACGGCCACGGAGTTCGCCTTCGAACCGAGTGAGCTGCGGATTCGCGTCGGCACGACTGTCAACCTCACGCTCGTCAACCGCGGTCTGCTGTACCACGACCTGAGCATCAGCGACCTGGGATTCGTCCTGACCGCGGATCCCGGCGAACGTAGCAGCGGAGCTGTGACGGTCACCGAGGTCGGCCGGTTCACGTTCGTGTGCAGCGTGCCGGGGCACGCCGAGGCGGGGATGACCGGCACCCTGGTGGTCGAGGCGGAATCCTGACGGGGTCCTTCGGGGACCTACTCGACGACGGGATACCCGAGGGCGCGCCAGGCGTTCATCCCGCCGTCGAGGTTCCACACGTTCGTAAAGCCTGCGGCGACCAGGGTCCGGGCAGCGATGGCGCTCATCGAGCCGCTGCGGCAGTAGAGCACGATCCTGGCCCCCAGCGGTGGCAGCTCAGCCAGCCGGTCCTCGACCTGGTCGAACGGAATGAACAGGTCCGTCGGGGCAATCTCGCCGTCGTACGGTATGTGGACGTTGACCAGCGTGAAGTCCTTGGCCGTGAGCATCTCGGCCAGGCGGGCGGCGGTGATGTCAATGTAGCTGCCTCCTCCCTCAACCGGCACACGGACGTCGGTGTCAGCCGCGGGCTGGGAGCCGCAGGCGGCCAGGAGGACCGCCAGCAGCAACCCAAGCGCCGCGTTGGTGCGCAGCATCCGCGTCAGGAAGCGACGATCGTGATCGTACCGACCATGCCGGCGGCGTAGTGACCGGTTAGGTGACACCCATAGCGGATGCTCCCTGCCTGCGTGAATCGCCAGGTCAGTTCGGCCTCCTCCCCTGGGTCGAGAGTCGCGGTGTTCGGCTCGTCGTGACCCATCCCCGCCATCCCGCCGGCCACCATCTCGGCCTCGTGCTCATCCTGGGTCTCCTCGTCGCCGAGCGTGAAGTCGTGCGGGATTGCCCCGGCATTGGTGACCTTGAAGGTCACCGTCTCGCCAACCCTGACCTCGACCGAAGCCGGCTCGAAGCGCAGCTGATCGGACATCGTGATCTCGATCACCCGGTCCGCCTCGCCCGCTTCGGCAGGCTCGCCCCAGGCAAAGCCGGCAGCGTGATCGTCACTGGCCATCGGCATGCTTGGGCTGGCCGATGGCGAGGTGCCCGTCGAGCAGGCGGCGAGGATCAGCAGCAGAGCGGCGAGTGGCGCAAGGCGAGCGGCGAGTCGGCGCATGAGAATCTCCAGTTTCAGGCTCGCCAGGTCAGGA
>JAOUHE010000234.1 GCA_029865285.1 Chloroflexota bacterium | reverse complement strand
CCAGCTGTCGACGGTCGCATCCGGGATGTTGTCGGGGCCGCCGTACATCTTCGAGCGATAGACGTACTCGGTCGTGAAGAACATCTCGCCCGAAGCGATCGGGCGCTCGTAAGTGACCATGGCCGAGGCGCTGACCTCGGGGGCGAACGGCAGGTTGTTGCCGTCACAGTCGCCGCAGGCGCCGAGCTCGATGATGTCGGCGGCATCGGTGATCTCGGTGTCGAGCAGCGAGAGCCCGAGGACGATGTCCCAGCCCCGCGCCGGCACCCAGCGCATGTCCATCTCGACGCCCTTGCCCTCGGCCTCTCCCACGTTGGCGACCAGCGAAGAACCGGTGTCGAAATAGACCATCTGCAGGTCGGTATAGGTGTAATAGAACAGCGACGCGTTCAGCTGCAGGGTATTGCCCAGCAGGCGGGTCTTCGCGCCCAACTCGAAGCTGTCGACCTGCTCGGGATCGAACGCGACCGGCGTGGTGCCGGGCGGCGCAGCGCCTTCGTCGGTCACGTCCAGGCCGTGGAGGTCGAAGCCGAAGGTCGCAAAACCGCCGGACTTGTAGCCCCGGGACGCCGTCGCATACAGCGTGACGTCCTCGCTCGGGTCGTAACTGAGCGCCACGCGCGGCGTGAACTCGCTCCAGTCCTGCTTGTCGCCGACCACGCCGTCCGTGTAGAACTCGTAGTTGAAGTTGTTGCCGAGCGCGCCGCCGCTGTCCAGCACCTCGCTCGCGATCTTCTTCTCGTCGTAGGTGTAGCGGGCGCCGACCGTCAGGTCCAGGTTGTCCCGCAACTGGAAGGTGAAGTCGCCGTAGACCGCCCAGCCGTTGCTCTCGACGTCGACGAAGCTCTGCTCCGCCTTGTTGGCGAGCAGGTCGGCCGGATCGATGTCGTCCTCCCAGTAGGTCTCCCAGTTGGGGTCATCGCAGCCGGCCACCGGCCCCTCGAAGTCCGGCGCGTCTGAAATGCCGACCGCGCGGCAAAGGTCGTCCTCGGTGTAGATGAACTCGAAGAAACCGTCGATCTTCTCCTTGTACACGCTCGCGCCGGCAAACCAGGTCATCCGTCCTTCGCTCGGGGAGACGATCCGGAATTCCTGGCTGAGGTAGTCGACGTCGTTCTTCTGGCGATAGTCATTGACCTGCGTGGGACCACCGTCGTAGTCCTCCAGGTAATCGAACTCGAAGGTCTTGTAGCCGGTGATCGAGGTGAACGTGTAGTCATTCGCGAGCGACCATTCGATATTCGCGCGCAATTCGAAGACCTCGGACTTGTCGAAGCCATCGTCGCCAAGGTCTATGGAAACCCGGTCCTCGGGCAGGCCGGCGGCCGGCACCCAGTAAACGGAGGGATCCTGGTCGCGGTCCTCGTAACCGGCGGTCAGCACCGCATCGACCGAGTCGCCGGCGTAGCGCAGCGCCAGTCGTCCGGAGCGGACGTCATGGAAGCCGAGTTCGTCGCCGCCCTCGGTGTTGTCGAGGAATCCGTCGTTGCTCAGGGCGTAGAAGCTGCCGCGCAAGGCCCACTGATCGTTCAGCGGCAGGTTCAGTGTCGCCGTGCCCTCGACATGATCATATTTCGCCAGGGTGAGCTCGGCACTGCCCTCGAACTCGTTCGACGGCTTGTTGGTGATGATGCTGACGGCGCCCGCGATCGAGTTGCGCCCGAACAGCGTGCCCTGCGGGCCCTTGACGACTTCCGCGCGCTCGATGTCGTAAAAGGAAGTGATCACGCCGCCGGTGCGGCCGGCCCACACGCCGTCGACGAACATTGCCACCGACGGGTCGCCGCCGATGCCGAAGTCGTTGGTCGCGATGCCGCGCATCGCCAGCGCGTCGGTGAAGCCATCCTCGGTCTTGCCGCTGAAGCCTGGCGTGAAGTCCACGAGCCCGCGGATGTCGCCCATCCGGGTCTCCTTGAGCAACTCGCCCGTGAACGCGGACACCGACAGCGGCACGTCCTGCAGGGACTGCTGGCGCTTCTGGGCGGTGACGTAGACCTCGCCGAGGCCGACGACCTCCTGTTCGGCCGTCTCCGCCGGCTGCGCCTGTGACGCGAACGGAATCGTCAGGGTTGCAGCAAGTGCCATGCGGCACGCAGCTTTGCACTGGTTCATCACGAGTCCCCCCCAGAAACCAGGATGCGCACCTGCGCATCATACCGACCCCGGGCCGTCACGCCAGCCGATCGATCACCCGGGCCAGAGTCTCGAAGATCCGGTCGACGTCCTTGCGCTCGAGGATCAGCGGCGGCGACAGCGCGATCGTGTCCCCGGTCGTGCGGATCAGCAGCCCCGCCTCGAATGCCCCGACCAGCGCCTCGTAGCCGCGGGCGCCGGGCGCTCCGGCGCGCGGCTCGAGCTCGATCCCGGCGACGATCCCGTAGGCGCGCAGGTCCACGACATGGGGCCGACCTTTCAGCGAGTGCACGGCATCGCTCCAGTACGGCGCCATCTCGCGGGCCCGGCCGAACAGGCCGGCCCGGTACAGGCGCTGG
>JAOUHE010000233.1 GCA_029865285.1 Chloroflexota bacterium | reverse complement strand
CCTCCAGTACCCCGACCGGATGGTGTACCTCCTCGTACGCACCAGCAACCCGAGTGCCTCGCGGCTGCAGGATCTCCCGGTCGATGGCGCGCCGCTGCACGAGCGCGTGGCCAGCTGGGCGGCCGAACGCTGGACCCACGGCCGCGTCGGGCTGGTTGTCGGCGCCACCGCCCCGGCCGAGCTCGCCCGGCTGCGCGGTCTGGTACCTGGCCCTGGCTTCCTCGTCCCCGGCGTGGGTGCGCAGGGCGGGGACCTCGCGGCAGCCGTCAGGCATTGCCACGGGGCGGTGGCGCCGGGCCTGGTGACGATTTCTCGGGGCATCGCGGGCGCCTCGAGCGGCCCGGATTGGCAGACGGCGGCCGCCTCCGCGGCATCGGCCTGGCTTGGTCGCCTTCGGGAGGCAGGTGCTACACTGCCGGCCTAGATCCTGCCCGGCTGGGCCCGGGCGTCGCGAACGAGGAACCGCTACCGACATGGGACCCATCGGCTGGCCAGAGCTCATCATCCTGCTCGTCGTGGTGCTGATCGTGTTCGGCCCCGGAAAGCTGCCGGACATCGGCAACGCGATTGGGCGCGGCGTGAAGGAGTTCCGAAAGGCATCCAACGACCTCGAGAGTTCCATTCGCGGGGACACCAAGAAGTCGGGCGCGGCCACGCCGGCCGTCCCATCTCCCCCCGCCGACGAGACCTCTGAGCCGAGCTGACGCCCGGCACCGACCCGTGTCGGTGCCGCCTTCCTGCGCGTGGACGCGAGCTCGTCCGGCGCCAACAACGCTGAGCGAGTGAGCAGGCCGTGACCGAATCACAGGCGATGATGAGCATCCTCGGTCACCTCGAGGAGCTCCGCCGGAGGTTGATCCAGGTCGTGATCGCGGTTCTCGCTGCCGCGGTGGTCGGTTTCATCTTCTCCGGATCGGTCCTGGATCTCCTGCGCGCGCCGCTCCCCGACGCGTACGAGAACCTCTACTTCACGAATCCAGCTGACGCCTTCTCGGCACAGCTCAAGATTGCCGGCTTCCTCGGCATCGCCATGGCGATGCCGGTGATCGTGTTCCACGTCTGGCGCTTCGTCACGCCCGGTCTCACGGCGCGGGAGCGACGCTTCGTGTGGCCGGTGATGGTTGCCGCCATCGCGCTCTTCGCGCTCGGCGTGGTGGTCGGCTACATCGTCATCCCGTACGCCCTCAACTTCCTCCTCGGCTTCGCGCGCCCCGGTCTCGAGCCGCTGCTCACCGTTGACGGGTACATCGGCTTCGTGACCACGATGATGCTCGCCTTCGGGCTGGTCCTCGAATTCCCGATCGTCCTCATCGGCCTGGCGCGCGTGGGTATCCTCAACCACCGGCGCCTGGCCGCCCAGCGGCGGTGGGCGATCCTGGCGATCATGCTCTTCGCCATCGTGCTGACCCCCGGCGGCGACCCGATCTCGCCACTCATCCTCTCGGGCGTGATGTTCGTGCTGTTCGAAGGCTCGCTGCTCGTCATCCGCCTGATCCGGCGCTAGGCCGATGAGCGCCGCCGCGCGAGTCCTGCTCCTGACCGATCCCGGGATGGCGGTGCATCGACCTCCTGGCCATCCGGAGCGTCCCGAACGCCTCGAGGCGGTCAGCCTGGGTGTCGCCGATGGGGCCGTCGCGGGCGGCGCCGAGCTGCTCCGGGAGGAGGTGGTCCCTGCAACGCCGAAGCTCCTTCACCTGGTTCATCCGCCAGGTTTCGTGGCCGCGCTCGACGCCGCAGCGCAGCGGGGAGGCGGATGGATCGACGCCGACACCTTCCTCGGTGCCGCCTCGATGACCGCGGCGCGCCTCGCCGTCGGTGCCACCGTCCAGGCGGCGTTCGCTGCGGTCGCCGGTCGGGCGGAGGTCGCCTTTGCCGTGGTCCGTCCTCCAGGCCACCATGCGACGGGGGAGCAGGCCGGCGGGTTCTGCCTGCTCAATAACGTGGCGGTGGCGGTCGCCGCCCTGCGCGAGGCGGGGCGCGTGCAACGGATCGCCGTGCTGGACTGGGACGTGCACCACGGCAACGGTACCCAGCGGATCTTCGACGAGGACGCTGAGCTGTGCTACGCCTCGACGCACCAGGCCCCGTTCTACCCGGGAACCGGCGATACCGCCGAGCGCGGTCATGGAGCTGCGGTCGGGACGAAGCACAACGCGCCGCTCGCCGCGGGGAGCGGCGACGAGGCGTTCACTGCCGCGTGGATCGACCGCCTGCTGCCGGCCGTGGAGGCGTTCGGACCCGAGGCGATCCTGGTCTCGGCCGGGTACGACGCGCACCGGCACGACCCGCTGGCGGAACTGGAGGTCACCGCGGAGGGCTACCGCCTCGTGGCCGTGGCGCTCGGGGCGCTGGCACGGCGGCTGAAGATCCCCGGCGTGGCGCTGACCCTGGAGGGTGGGTACGACCTCGATGCCCTGCGGGCGAGCGCCGCTGCCACGGTGAGCGGCCTGATCGATGGCCTCGCCCGATCTGACGCCCCGTGAAGGCTATACTCGATCGG
>JAOUHE010000070.1 GCA_029865285.1 Chloroflexota bacterium | reverse complement strand
CCGCTGGCGGCCCGTGCGGTGCGCGCAGAGCGCGACCGCGAGGCGCGCAAGCCGTCGACCTATCCAGGAATCCCGTCGGACCACGCCCCGGTGATCGTGGACTTCGCAGACGCGTGATGGGCAGGACCTCCGGGTGGGTGGGCGCATTGGCGATCGGCTTCTAGAATCTCCCGGATATCGCAGCGGCGGAGGTCGTCTGGTGATGCGCAGGTACCGGCTCGTCACGCGCCTTCTGGCGAGTGCCTTTGTGGCCTCGCTTGCAGCCGCGTGTTCGTCTGCGCCGTCCGCCTCGCCGAGCGGCACGCCCGCGAGCCTTGGACCGACGCCGAGTCCCAGCCCGATCGTCCTGACCGCCTACCCGAGTGGCTTCCCGACCGCCTACATCAACACGGTGGACCCAGGCCCGGCCCTCTACACGCCCGTAGCGGACGGCCTCAGCCGCGAGTACACCGGCACGCTGCGCGCCGATGACGGGACAACCGGGACGTATGTGGCGACCCTTGTCGAGAACCGAATTCCCGCCCCTGAGATCACGTGCGGAGCCTTCTCCTACGGGGACGTCTTCACTGCGGAGCACCCACTCGTCACGCTCGAGGTGACCTTCCCGGACTGGGGTCACGTCGTGCTTACCGCCACCGACCGCATCGTCGTGTTCAACAGTTCGCGGAACGCCAGTTCGCCGGCGATCTGCGACGAGTTGACCGGCGGCATCTACGAGTTCGAGTTCACCAATCGGCCGACCCGGCAGCTGAAGAGCGGTACCTGGCATCAGGACACTGACGGACTGCTCGTGTTCGACGAGCCGTTGCCGGCGTCATCCCCGTCGGAGAGCCCCGGCTAGATCGCGCCCGGGTCTGGTTCGCGGCCAGGTGACGGACCGCGCCCCCACGAATCGCCGATACGCCTCCAACGCATTCCGCAGCGCGGCGACGAAGTCCGGCTCCTGCATCGGTGCGAAGCCGTCCTCGAACCAGATGCCGGAAATCCGCAGGACCGCGTCACCACGCGTCAGGCGCGGTTCGATGCGTCCCACCAGCCGGTCGCCGAACAGGATCGGCAGCGCGTAGTAGCCGAAGCGGCGCTTGGCGGCCGGGGTGTAGACCTCCCAGGTGTAGTCGAAGTCGAACAGGCTCTTGATCAGGCGGCGATCCCACAGGAGCGGATCGAGCGGTGCCAGGAACGAAACCGATGGCGATGCGGCACCCGCGGCCGCGGTCGCTTCCAGGATGGGCAGCTCCTCGGCCAGGACGTGGCGCACGGCACGCTCGCCCTCGACCGCCACCGGGACGAGTACGCCGTCGGCGATCAGCGCAGCAGTGATCTCGGCACGCTCGGCCGCGCTGCCGGTGCCGCTCACGAGCTCGCCGGCACCGCCGACCGCCATCAGCCCCACCCCGCGGTGGCGGCTCAGCAGCCGGTGGCGGTGCTGCTCGTGGACGTCAGCCACGGTCGCGAGGAGCTCCGAGGGCACGAGCCGCTCGATCAGGTCGTAGTGGCGGCGGCTTCCCTCGCGGCGGGCGATTCCCAGCCGGCCGATGACGAAGAGCGCCTCCATGACCGCCTTGGCGGCGCGGGTATCTGTCGCCCCATCGTTGTCCCACCACCAGGCGACACGGTGCTCGATGTCGCGGAAGGCGTCGGTCGAGAGTTGGCCGTCACGCTCGATGCGCTCCAGGATGGTGGTGACCAGCTCCGCATGCTCGCGCAGGACGCCACTCTCCAGGTCGTCGCGCCATCGCTCCCAGGCGAAGCGGAAGTAGGGGAGCTCGGCAATTGGCAGGATGTTGAGGCTCTTGTTGTAGAGCTCGATCAGGCGACGATCGGTCGCCGGCCCGTAGAGCCACCGGTCGCACCAGTCCCGCCGATGGCCGGCGATCCGCGCATGCAGCACCAGGTCGTGGTTGCGGGCGCCGGGAACCTCCAGCGGATCGAACTGCAGGCTGCCGAGCCTTTCGATCACCCGCATGACCGATTCCGGCTCCGCGGGCAGTGAGCGCGGCGGGTCGAGCAGGTGGCGGCGCACGAGGAAGCGGCGCGCATGGTCGGCCGAGATCCGGCGGTCGGGGGGCGGCGCGGGAGACATCGGTCGCGATGCTACCAGCGCCAAATGGCTGGCACTCGTAGGTTCTGAGTGCCAATCGGTATAATCCGGCCGCCATGGCGGTGAAGCGCGATTACTACGAAGTGCTGGGCGTGCAGCGCGATGCCTCCGACGAGGAGATCAAGCGCGCATTCCGTCGCGCAGCCCAACGGCACCACCCCGATATCGATGGCAGCGATGGGGCGGAGCAGCGCTTCAAGGAACTCAACGAGGCGTATCGCGTTCTCGGCGACCGGCAGCGCCGCAGCGCCTATGACATGTTCGGCCACGCGGGTGTGGATGGGACCAGCGCCGGGGCCGGGGGCGGAGCGGGCGGCGGCTTTGGGCCGTTCGGCGACATCTTCGACGCATTCTTCGGTGGCTCGCCCGCGGGAGGGCGACAGCGGCGACGCGTGGTGGCCGGGGCAGACCTGCGCTACGACCTGACCATCGAGTTCGCCGAGGCGGTCAGCGGGGTCACGAAGGAGATCCACTTCCCCGTTCTGGTCGGCTGCACTGTCTGCGAGGGGAGCGGCGCCGAGCCGGGCAGCCAGCGCGAGACCTGCCCGGAGTGCAAGGGGAGCGGCGAGCGGCGACGAGTCAGCCAGACGATCCTGGGCCAGATGGTCAATATCACCGCCTGCCCCCGCTGCAACGGCGAAGGGCAGATCGTGACCACGCCGTGCACCACCTGCCGCGGCGACGGACGTGTCCGGGAAGAGCGCAAGCTGACCGTAAGCGTCCCTGCCGGAATCGACTCCGGGCAGCGCATCGCCCTCGAGGGGCAGGGCGAGGCGGGGCCGCGGGGCGGACCGGCGGGTGACCTCTACGTCGCGGTCACGGTGAAGGAGCACCCGGAGCTTGTGCGCCGCGGGACTGAGCTGTACCACGAGTTGCCGGTCAGCTTCCCGCAGGCCGCCCTGGGAGCCACCCTGACCGTCCCCACCGTCGAGGGGACGGAGGAGGTCCAGATCCCAGCCGGGACGCAGAGCGGGACCGAGGTTCGCCTGCGAGGACGGGGCGTGCCGCGGTTGCGCGGCGTCGGCCGCGGCGACCTGCATGTGATCGTGACGGTCGTCGTTCCGCACAAGCCGACCAAGAAGGAGCGCGAGCTCCTCAAGCAGCTCGACGAGGTGAGCGGCCCGGCAGTCCTGCCCAAGGGCGGCCCGAGCCTGGTCGACCGGCTGCGCGACCTGTTCGGCTGATCGGCCGCAGCGCGGTGCGTTGGCTGGAGCTGACCGTCGAGGTCGACGTGGAGGCGGTCGAGCCGGTCAGCGAGATCTTCGGTCGTCTGGGACGGGGAGCGGCGGTTCGACCAATGCGACTCATCCGTGACCCGAACGACGAGCTGTCCGCTCGCGAGGACCCCAGCGCGCCCTACGAGATCACGGCGCACCTGCCCGAGGACGCCGCCGCACCCGCGGCCGTCGAGGCCACCGAACGGGCGCTCTGGCACCTCCAGGCCTTTGGCCTGCGCCCGGTCGGCGAGCTACGGGTCCGCTCGGTGGAGGAGTCCGACTGGGCCGAAGCCTGGAAGCGCGACTACCGGCCGCAGCGGATCGGCCGGGTGGTCATCGTGCCGTCGTGGCTGGAGGAACCGATTGCGCCCCAGGAGGTGGCTCTGCGCCTGGACCCCGGGATGGCATTCGGCACCGGTCTGCATCCAACAACCCGCGGCTGTCTCGCGCTCCTGCAGGCGATCACCCCGATGCCCTCGCGCGTCCTGGATGTGGGCTCCGGCTCGGGCATCCTGGCCCTGGCTGCGCTCCGGCTTGGTGCGCAGCGTGCCGACTGCCTGGACACCGATCCGGTGGCCGTGGAGGCGACGCTCGCCAACGCCGCGGCCAACGGGCTGGCTGACCAGGTGATCGCGACCGCCGGGACACTCTCCTCTCAGCCGGCCGGGGAGCCGTATCCGCTGGTCCTCGCGAACCTGGTGGCGGCGGTGCTCATCGAACTCGCCGAACCGCTCGCCCGCCACGTTGCCCCCGGGGGGACGCTGCTGGCCAGCGGGATCATCGAGGGACGCGCGGACGAGGTCCTGGCTGCCCTGGCGTCCGCCGGTTTCGTCGTCGACGAGCGCCTCGACGATGGTGAGTGGGTATCGCTGAGAATGATTCGCGCATGACCCTGCATCGGTTCTTCGTCGATCCGGAAGCGCTGGCGGGCGACCGTTTCCCGTTGCCGGCCGGGATCACGCACCAGGTGACACGCGTCCTTCGGCTGCGCAACGGCGACGAACTGCTTCTGCTCGACGGGCTCGGCGGCGAAGTGCAGGCAAGGCTCGAAGGTGGCAACTGCGTCGTCGTGGCGCGCGGCACCGCGGCTGGCGAGGCGACCCACCAGCTCACTGTCTGGCAGGCGCTGCTGCGCGGCGACCACCTGGAGCCGGTCATCCGCCATGGAACGGAGCTGGGGATCGCGGGCTTCAACCTGTTCGTCAGCGACCGCTGCGTGGCTCGCGACCTGTCACCGCGACGCCTCGAACGGCTGCAGGCCGTGGCGCGCGAGGCGGCGGAGCAGTCGGAGCGGGGGATCGTGCCGCCGGTCGCTGCACCCGTCCCGTACGCAGAGGCGCTCGCGGTTGCGGCGCCCGGATCGGTCCTGCTCTTTGAGCGTCATGACGGGAAGCGGTTGACCGAAGTGGGGCCGCCGCCAAGCGCCTTCATCGGTCCGGAGGGAGGCTTCAGCTTGGCCGAGGTCGAAGAAGCGGAACGGGCCGGAATGACGATCGCCGGACTGGGGCCGCGCATCCTCCGTTCGGAAACAGTTGGCGTGGCGGCGTGCGCCGTCATCCTGTCCCGGACCGGCGATTTCGCCTAGGCTCCGCGCATGGCCGATCGCGATCCCACATATCAGGCCGACTGCCTCTTCTGCCGGATCGTCGCCGACGAGATCCCATCCGATCGCGTATTCGAGGACGGGCAGGTGATCGTGTTTCGCGACATCAATCCGCGCGCACCGACGCACGTTCTGGCCATCCCGCGCCGGCATGTCCGGTCTGCTGCCAGCCTGACCCACGCCGACGGCGATCTGCTGGCCGCCCTCTTCGGCGCCCTCCATTGGGTCGCGCGCGAGTTGGGCCTCGACGACTACCGGATCGTCAGCAACGTGGGGGCGGGGGCAGGCCAGAGTGTCTTCCACCTGCACTTCCACCTGCTCGGCGGCCGCCCGATGACCTGGCCGCCCGGCTGACGCCGGCCACCTGATGCTCGCGGTCCTTCGCCAGCGCAACTACGCGCTGCTCTGGTTCGGCGGCCTGGTCTCGATGCTCGGCGACTTCGTACTGTTTGTCGGCCTGCCCTTCGAGATCTATCGCCTGACCGGCTCGACGCTTGCGTCGGCCGGCATGGTGCTCGCCTTCCTGGTCCCATCGATCCTGCTCGGATCGGTGGCGGGGGTCTTCGTGGACCGATGGGACCGGCGCCGCCTGATGGTGGTCGTCAACCTGCTCCAGGCGGTGAGCCTGCTCCCGCTGCTGCTGGTCGGCGAGCTGGGGCTGTGGGTCGCGTACGCGGTGCTGGTGGTCGAGAGCAGCCTGTCGCAGCTTTTCAGCCCGGCACAGGTGGCGCTGATGCCGTCCCTGCTTGCCGGCGGCAACGAGGAACTGCTCACTGCCAACGCACTGAGCGGCGTCGGGCGGCACCTGGCCCGGCTGATCGGGCCGGCGCTCGGGGGAGTGATCGTCGCCGCCGGTGGCCTTGCCGCGGTCGGGGTGGTCGATTCGATCTCCTTCGTCGTCTCCGCCGGCATGCTTGCCTTGATCCGTCCCGGACCGGTGCCGCTCCCGGTCCACGACGCCCCGTCGCTGGAGCACCAGGCGCTCTCCGCCTGGCGCCGGCTGGTCCGGGAGTGGCGCGACGGACTGCGCGTCGTGGAGGGAGAGCCGGTGCTCCGCGCCTTGCTGGTCTTTGCCCTGATCACCGCTGTCGGTGAGGGGTTGACCAGTGCCCTCTTCGTGCCCTGGGTCGTCGACGCGCTGCACTCAGACAGCACCGGCTACGGCTGGGTGCTGTCCACCCAGGCGATCGGTGGGCTGGCCGGTGCGCTGGTGATCGCCCGGCTGGGGGCACGCCTCCGGCCGCTGCCACTGCTGATCGGCGGCGCGGTCATGTTCGGGGCGATCGACCTGGTGCTCTTTACGTACCCGGTCCTCTTCCCCCACATCGGTCCCGCGCTGGTGATGCTGGTGATCGTGGGTGTGCCCGGTGCCGCCATGGGGGCGGCCACGACGACCCTTCAGCAGACCCAGACCGATGACCGCCATCGCGGCCGGGTGGTAGGCGCCATTGGCGCGGTGGCGGGCGTTGGGGCGCTGGTTGGAGCCATCGGCGCCGGCGTGCTCGGCGAGTTCGTACCGGTCGTACTGCTGCTGGTCGTGCAGGGGAGCGGCTACCTGATCGGCGGGACGGCGGTCTGGCTGATGGTCGGCCGGCGAACGGCAGTGGTCGACGAACCGGTCGGCGGCTAGCGGTCCCGACGGATCGGCCTCCAGCTTCCCTTCATCCGGGCTCGACGTTCCCCGTGCTGCCGTCGACCGTGACGCGCATCCCGGTTCGCAGGCGGGCCGTCGCGTCGCCGCAGCCGACCACCGCCGGGATTCCGTACTCGCGGGCGATGATCGAGGCGTGGGAGGCGGCGCTGCCAACGTCGGTCACAACGGCGGCCGCCCGGGTGAACAGCGGCGTCCAGGCCGGCGCGGTGAGCGGCGCCACCAGGATCTCGCCCCGTTGCAGCTCGTCGAACTCGTCGGGGCCGCGGATGACCCGAACCGCCCCGCTGGCGCGACCCGGCGACGCCGGCGATCCGAAAGCGATGGCCCGCTCCGAGCGTCGCGCACCGACCAGCCGGGCAAACGCACCGGGCATGCCCCGGAAGGACCGGCTCACCTCACCGACCCACGTCGGAGGGACGAGCTTCTTCTGCTCCTCACGGGCTGACCGACGTTCGGTGGGGTCGACCGACGGCGACAGCGGTTCGCCGGCGAGCGCCGCCAGCGCCTCGGTCCGGGTGAGAAAGAAGACGTCGTCCGGACCGGCAATGGCTCCCCGATCCGCCAGCGCCTGACCGATGCGGACCACAGCGCGACGCATGACCGGCCAGGACAGGGTGAATTCGCGCGTCTGCTCCTCGCGGATCGGGACCAACCGCTGGGTCTCGGCGAGCAGCGTCTTGAAAGCGGTCAGCCGCTTTGGGGAACCGGCCAGCGCAGCGTACGCGGCAGCCTCCGCGGCGCGACGGGTCTCGACCAGTCCGGCGTGTTCCTCCGGCGGTCGTGGAGTCTCGATGGAGGGCTGCGGTGCAAACCACCAGTCGAGCGACACGACCGCGTGACGATCGGGACCGGTCGGAGGCTCGAACCCGGCAAGCAGAGGGAGGTGGCTGCCACCCAGCGTCGGCGCCAGGTGCTTGCGGTGGAAGCGGGCGAGGTTGATCTCCATCTTGTAGGCCGAACCGCTCAGCGCGGCGATCGACATGAACGATTCGCCGGCCAGCTCGGCCAGCTCGTCGAGCAGTTCGGGAAGCGCGGAAACGGGGAGCGATTCCACCCGGGTCTCCGCGGCCGCGACGGCCGCCCGGTAGCGCGGCTGGAGGTCCTCGCGCCACAGTCGCTCGAAAATCGGGATCGCATGGCGGACAGCCGGTGGGAAGATGCCTGCAACCGTCCGGGGGTCGCGTACCAGGTGGCCCAGCAGGCGTGGCATGTTTCGCACCAGGGACCCCGGCGAGAACCAGTTCAGCGAATAGAAGTACCAGCCATTCACGATCACGTGGTGCGGCCGAGGCGCGCGCTGCCCCAGGAACTTGAACAGCTGGGCGTGGAGCACGTCCTCCATCGTTGACAGCAGCCAGGACTCGAACAGCGGGGTGACCGGCTCGGAGATCCATTCCCCGAATCGCAGCTGACGCGTGTACGCGCCGGGGGCGGGTGATTCCCACGACACGTCGGGCGGCAAGGCCGTCATGGGTCTGGCCTGGAGGATCCAGAGGGCGCCATCGCCATCGATCGCCCATTCGATGTCCTGCGGGACGCCGCGCGCCGAGGCAATCCGTCGTGCTTCGGCGGCCACGGCCTCCGCTTGCTTCCGGTCAATGGCGTGCTCGGGCTGTTGGAGCGCCGTTGCGCGACCGTCGATCACGCTCCACTCGTCACCCATGGCTTCACCGGACACCAAACGCTCTCCCAGGCCGCGCACCGCGCTGACCACGCAGGAGCTCCGATCGCCGTTGATCGGATCGGCCGTGAGTGTGACTCCT
>JAOUHE010000082.1 GCA_029865285.1 Chloroflexota bacterium | reverse complement strand
AGGAGGAGCGGCACGGGGTCTTCATCGACTACAACCAGAACGCCAGGGACCGCACCGTTGCATCGGCCTATTCGGTCCGACCGGTGCCCGATGCCCGCGTCTCCGCACCGCTCGACTGGTCCGAGGTCCCCGACGCAGAGCTTGGCGATTTCACCGTGCTGACCATGCCTGACCGATACGCCCGCCTTGGCGATGTGGGTGCCGGGATCGACGACCTGGTCGGTTCGCTCGACGGGCTGTTGGAGCTATCAGCCCGGGACGAGGCGGGCGGACTCGGCGATGCGCCATGGCCTCCGCACTACGCCAAGCAGGCCGGCGAGCCACCGCGCGTCCAGCCATCGAAGCGACGCGTCCCGGATCCGGCAAAGGCGGGCGCGCCAGGGCGCTCACCCACCGGCAGGCGCCGATCTGTTCACCCGCTGCTGGTCATCTCCCAGGCCAAGGCGAAGGAAGACGCGCTCGCCGGCCTCGAGCGATGGCGCACGCGGCACCCCGGGGCATCGGCGCTGCTCGCGGAGGACGACGTGATGGTGGATGCCATGCGCGGCAGATCCACCGTCTGGTGGCGAGTACGCGTCAACCTGCGCCATGTGCCGGAGGCAGACCGGCCAGCAGCCGAACCGCCCGACCCGGACTATGACCCGGCGGTCGAGTGGGGCGGCTCCCAGTGACCTGACGCGTCCCGGCGAGCCAGCAGTTCAGGAGAGGATCAGGATCTCCTGGATCAGATCGCCGGCGACCCGGTAGACGAGCACCGCCCGGACGACGTCAGGCCCGCCGGGCGAATAGCCCGTGACGCGTTCCTCGTCGATGACGTAGGCACCGAGAGCGATGCGACTGGGGATCTCATAGTGGAGGTTCGGATGGGTCGCCATCGACTTCGCGTACCGCGTCCTGACGCCCTCCACTCTCGCGGTTCCATCTCGCGCCCCTCCCCTAACCCCGAGTCAGCCGCTGCTCGAGGCGCGCCTTCACCGTCGGCCACTCCTCGGCCAGGATCGAGAAGTAGACTGTGTCGCGGACGAAGCCGTCGGGCAGGCGCAGGTGGCGGCGCAGGACACCCTCGCGGACAGCGCCGAGTCGTTCAATCGCCGCCTGGGAGCGGTCGTTCCGGCCATCGGTCTTGAGGGCGACGCGCGTCGCACCGAGCTCATCGAACGCGTACGACAACTGCAGGAGCTTGGCTTCGGTGTTCATCGCGGTGCGCTGGTGCGAGGGCGCGATCCAGGTCCAGCCGATCTCGACCCGTCCGTGCTCGGGGGCAATGTCCCCGAAGCGCGAGGACCCGACCGCTCGGCCGGTGGCCGCGTTGACGGTGGCCCATGTCACGTACTCCGTGCGGAGGGCATCAGCGAGATACGTGGGCCAGCTCTTGGGGCCGGCCGACAGATCGCTGTCCATGTAGCGAAAGGTGGCCGAATCCTGGGCGGCGGCCGCCAGCAGGTCGTCGCGATGCCGCTCCTCGATCGGCTCGAGGCGGACGAAGCGGCCGTTCAGGACGACGCGTTGGGGCGGCTTCACCCGACTCGGGTGCCCTCGCGCGCCGAGACCGCCGCCTCGACCCAGCCGGGCATCTCACGACGTAGGGTTGCGAGTGGCAGCGAGCCGTGGCCAAGCAGCTCGTCGTGGAAGGTGCGCAGGTCGAATCGGTCTCTCATCAGCTCGCTCACCTCGCGTCGCGCGCGCTCGATCTCCCGCTGCCCGATCTTGTACGACAGCGCCTGGCCGGGCCAGATGGTGTATCGGTCCACCTCGATCTCCGCGTCGACGAGGGGCATCGATCCGCGCTCGTGCATCAGGTCGATGGCGCGCTCGCGACTCCAGCCGAAGGCATGCAGTCCGGAGTCGACGATCAGGCGGGCGGCGCGGAACCCCTGCATGTCCAGCGCGCCGAAGCGTTCTTCGTCCGATTCGTAGAGCCCCATCTCGTCGGCCAGTCGCTCACAGTAGAGGCCCCAGCCCTCCGCATACGCCGCGCCCGCCATGCGCGAGCCATAGGTGCGGAAGCGCGGCAGACCGGTCAGCTCCTGCTCGATCCCGAGCTGGAAGTGGTGGCCCGGCGTCGCCTCGTGGAAGGTGATCGAGGCGATCTTGTGAAGCTGTCGCTCGTTCGGCTGGTAGGTGTTGATGTAGTACTGACCGGGGCGCGAACCGTCCATCGACGGCGGCATGTAGAAGGCGGGTGGCACCTCGCGCTCACGGTACTCCTCGACCGCCTTGACCTCGCAATCCGCGCTCGGCAGCCGGCCAAACCAGCTGGGCGCGGCCGCGAAGGCACGTGCCGTCTGGCGGGTGGCGAGCTCGACGATCTGCTCGCGGCTCGTCGGGCGGTTGGCGGCATCCTCGGCGAGCGCCTTGGCCAGCGCAGCGCGGTCGCGCTTCCCGAGTCGCCGCGCGATCTCGTCCTTCTCGGCCTCGATATGGGCCATGTCCTCCAGCCCGAAGCGATGCACTTCGTCGGCGCTGGTGGCGACTGTCGTGTTCATGCGGATCGCCAGCTCGTACGCCTCATCGCCCCCCGGCGTGGTGCTGAGGCCGGGCTGTGGCCGGGCTGTGGACGCGTACTCATCGGCCAGGAAGTCGCGCAAGCGCTGCAGTGCCGGGTAGATGTGCGCGTCGACCGAGGCGTGCACCCGCGCTCGCGCGCCTTCGTCGGCCACCTGGGCCATCGACACAGCGGGGAAGTCGGCGGACGGCAGCGTGAGCATCCGCTCGACCTGCTCGATCAGCTTCCGAACCGGGATGGCGGCACTGGTCCGGCCATCGGCCATCCCTTCGCGAAGCGTGGCCATCTCCTGCTCGACCGCGGTCGGGTAGGCCGCGAAGCGGGTGAGCAGGTGGCCGAGCCGCTCGGGCGTATCGGCCCGCTGATACTGAGCGACCTGCACCGGCAGCATCTGGATCCCGAAGATGTGGTTGATCGCCAGCTGATACTGCTTGCGATCGAGGGCTTCGAGGTGGTTCCGCGCAACCAGCATGAGCATGTCGCGCGTGATCACCTGCTCCGTGTCGAGTCCTTCGGCGCCGATCGACTCCGCCTCCGCCAGCGTCTCGCGGAGCGCCGCGGACTCAGCTGCGCGCCCGGCCTCGCCGAGGTCCGGCAGGCGGTCGTCGTAGCGCTCGTCGCCAAGGATGGTGGCGGTCACGGGGTCCCGCTCCAAGACGCCTTCCCAGAACCGGTCGGCGAGCTCGTTGACGGCGACGTTCGGATCGGCGGGCATGATGTGGACTATCTCCTGGCGGGGCTTCGTCGGCGAGTGTAGCCGCTCAACGTTGCCCGAACAGGTCCGCGAGCAGCGCCGGCGCGGTCTCGGCGAGCTGGTCGTACCGGCAGCTGTCGGGGGGTCGGTCGGGGCGCCAGCGCTTGAAGGTGCTGGCATGTCGGAAGCGATCGCCCTGGAGGTGATCGAACGCGACCTCGCACACCAGTTCGGGTCGCAGCGGCTCCCAGGACAGATCCTTGCCACGATTCCAGCGACTGGTCGTGCCGGGCACGCGACGGCCTTCCCGCTCCTCCTCCCACTCCTTCCATTCGCGCCACGGGTGCCCCTCGAGCGCGTTCCGCCGGTACGGGTCGAGCAGCGCGACCAGTTCGCGACGACGCTCCTCGGTGAAGGACGAGGTCACCCCCACGTGCTGCAGGTCGCCGGCTGCGTTCCACAGGCCGAGCAGGAGCGAGCCGACCATCGTGCCCGGTCCGTTCTTGTGCCAGCGGAAGCCGGCCACCACGCAGTCGGCGGTGCGCTGGTGCTTGATCTTGGCCATCGCGCGCTTGCCCGGCAGGTAGCGCAGGTCCGATGGTTTGGCGATCACGCCATCCAGTCCGGCACCCTCGAAGACGTCGAACCACTCCCCCGCCAGCGCAGGGTCGGCGGTTGACGGCGTGAGCAGGACCGATGGTGGCGGCTCGGCGAGCAGCTCCTCCAATCGCCCGCGCCGCTCGTCGAGCGGGGCATCGCGCAGATCGTCGGATCCGGAGGCCAGGCAGTCGAAGGCGACATACGACGCCGGCGTCTCGGAGGCCAGCATGGCGACTCGCGACGCGGCCGGATGAATGCGCAGCAGGAGCGCGTCGAAGTCAAGCGCCCCGTCGCGAGCGATGACGATCTCGCCGTCGAGCACGAAACGGGCCGCCGGACCGCCGAGCTCAAGGAGCGGCGGGAGCAGCTCCGGGAAGTACCGGTCAAGGGGCTTGAGGTCCCTCGACTGAATGAACAGGTCGGTGCGATCGCGGAAGACGAGTGCCCGAAAGCCGTCCCATTTCGGCTCGTAGCGCCATCCGTCGCCGATCGGCAGCTCGGGCGTGGGCTTGGCCAGCATCGGCTCGATGGGTGGCGCAATCGGGAAGGCCATCAGGCGCCGATGATACCCGGGGCCCCCGAGTACGCCGATTGCGAGATACTCACCGCGTCGTGTCGATCCAGATTCAATTCCTCGGGGCGGTCGGCACCGTCACCGGGTCGCAATTCCTCGTCACCGTGCGCTCCGAGGCGGGGACGGAACGGCGGGTGCTGGTCGACTGCGGCATGTTCCAGGGCTCGCCGCACGAGGTGAGCCGCAACCGGATGGCGTTCGCCTTTGCCGCCTCCACGCTGGACGCCGTGCTGCTCACCCATGCACACCTCGATCACTGCGGCCGCCTGCCTGCCCTGGTCAAGGCCGGCCACACCGGGCCGATCTACGCCACTGACGGGACCGTCGATCTCGCGGAGATCGTCCTGCGCGACGCGGCCAAACTCCAGGAGGAGGCGGAATCGCGTTGGCGGCGACGCCATCCCGACGAGGCTGCCGCCCATGACGCCGAACTGGCCGATGAGGCTGCCGCGCTCGAGTCCGACGAAGGGATGCCCGCGCGACTGCGCGAGGCCGCGCCTGAGGGGTCGACGACGCACCGTGCCGCGCTCTATTCAATGGCCGATGTCGAGCAGACGGTGCGGCAGTTCCGCTCGGCAGCCTACGACCGGGCGGTCGAGGTGGCCGATGGGTTCAGCGCCACGTTCCGCGATGCGGGTCACATCCTCGGATCGGCGATCATCGAACTGCGGGTGACCGACGGAGCCGACTCCACCACCATCGTCTTCTCCGGCGACCTCGGCCGCAGCGACACGCCGATCCTCCGCGACCCGACGCCGATCTCCCACGCCGACTTCGTGCTGGTCGAATCGACCTACGGCAACCGTGAGCATGCCCCGCACGACGAAGCCATGAACGAGCTGGTCAGCGCAATCAGCGAGGTCGCGAGCGACCGCGGGGTGCTGTTGGTGCCGGCGTTCGCCATCGGCCGCACCCAGGAGCTGGTCTGGGTGCTCGACGAGCTGTTGCGCGACGGCCGCATTCCGCGCCTCCCCCTCTACCTCGACTCGCCGATGGCCAGCCGGGCCAGCGACGTTTACCTCCGCCACCCCGAGGACTACGACGAGGAGACTGGGGGGCTGCTCCGCGCGGGCGAGTCGCCGCTGACGTATCCCGGAGAGACCTACACCAACTCGGTCGAGGACTCCAAGGCGATTCGGACCCAGCCACGCCCGCTGATGCTGGTGGCCAGCTCGGGGATGCTCACCGGCGGCCGGATCATGCACCACCTCAAGGACTTCCTCCCCGATCCTGCGTGCACGCTCCTGTTCATCGGCTACCAGGGCGAGGGGACCCTGGGGAGGCACATCCAGTCGGGCGGCGCCACGGCGCGAGTCGACGGCGAGGAGTACCCGGTCCGCTGCCGCGTGCGCTCCATCTCGGGCTTCTCCGCACATGCCGACGAGCACGAGCTGCACGACTGGCTGGGCAACTTCGCTCGGGTCGGCGGATCGGATACTGCGGATGGGGCGCCGAAGCGGGTCTTCGTGGTCCACGGCGACCCCGATGCCGCCGAGGCGCTGGCTGCGACGATCCGTACCACGCTGCAGATGGACGCGCATCTCCCGGCCTACCTGGAGACCATTCGCTTGCGCTGATCTTGCGCGGGGTAGCTAGCATGCCGCGCATGACCGAGCGGCCGTTCATCTCGTTCCTGACCGATTTCGGCGCGACCTCCAGCGCTCCAGCCGTCTGCCGAGGGGTGATGCTCGGCATCGCGCCGGACGCGCGCCTGGTGGACATCACCCATGCCATTCGACCGTTCGCTGTCCGGGACGGCGCCTTCCTGCTGGCCCGCAGCGTCCCGTACTTCCCGGTGGGCGTTCATGTGGGCGTGGTCGACCCCGGGGTCGGAACTCCCCGTCGCCCGGTCGCGCTGCGCGCGGCTCGCGGGGACCTGTTCGTCGGGCCGGACAATGGGCTGCTGGTACCGGCGGCTGAGTCGCTGGGAGGCATCGTCGAAGCGCGGACGCTGGAGAACCCGGCCCTCTGGCTGGCGACCGTCTCGAATACGTTCCACGGACGTGACATCTTCTCGCCGGTCGGGGCCTGGCTGGCCGCCGGCACCCCCTTCGCACAAGTCGGACCGCTCCTCGATCCCGCCGCACTCGTTCGTTTCCCGATGCCCGGCGCGACATTGCGCGACGGCGGCCTTGACAGCTCGATCCTGCTCATCGACGCCTTCGGCAACTGCCGCATCGCCGGGGAGACGGCAGACCTGGCGACCGCCGCGGGCAACCTGACGAGCGGCCGCATCTTCGACCTGGTGCTCCCGGCGCGAGACGGCCGGCCGGCCAGCCGGACGCCGATTCCGTGGGTCGCGACCTTCTGCGAGGTTTCGCCCGGGGCGCCGCTCCTGTTTGAAGACGCGGATTACGCCGGCCCGGCGCTCGGCATCAACCAGGGCTCGGCCGCCGAGCGCTTCGGCCTGACGATCGATGACGCGGTGCGGCTGGAGCCCACCTGACCGATGCCCGACGCGCCCCTACTGGAGATCGAATCGCTCACCTTCCGCTACCGGCGCGCCACGGAACCTGCGCTGAGGGACCTCTCGCTCTCCCTGCGGGACGGGGAGGTTCTGCTGGTGGCCGGGCCATCGGGGTGCGGCAAGTCGACCCTGATCCGGGCCATCAACGGCCTGATTCCGCATGCCTACCGCGGAGATATGAGCGGGCGCGTGCTGGTCGCCGGTCGGTCCACTGCCGATCTCCGCCTCCGCGACCTCGCGCCCCTGATCGGGACCGTGCTCCAGGATCCGCGCAAGCAGCTCGTGGCGTCGACGGTCGCCGGTGAGCTGGCGTTCGGACCCGAGAATCTGGGCATGCCACCGGCGGAGATCCGCTCCCGGCTGGCCGAGGTCGCCGTCACGACCGGTATCGGGCGCCTCATGGCGCGGACCACCGACGAGCTGTCTGGCGGGGAGGGCCAACAGCTTGCGATCGCCGGGGCGCTCATGCTGCGACCGCGCCTGTTGGTGCTCGACGAGCCGCTCGCCAATCTCGATCCGCTCGCGGCGCATCGCCTGCTGGCGCTGGTGCGGACGCTGGCCGACAACGGGACAGCGGTCGTCATCGTCGAGCACCGGATCGAGGACGTTTTGGATGCGCGCCCCGACCGGGTGCTCTACCTCGAGGACGGCGCAACCGAATACCTCGGCCCGCTGAAGGGATTCCTCGAGGT
>JAOUHE010000069.1 GCA_029865285.1 Chloroflexota bacterium | reverse complement strand
GCGGGCGCGCATCAGTCGGCGAATGCCGAGTGGCTCGCCGAGCATGGAGCCGCCGTGGTGGTGCCAGACGCGGAGCTTGAACCCGGACGGTTGACGCGCGAGGTGAGCGCCCTGCGCGGCGACGAGCGGCGCGCCGAGGTCGCTGCGGCCGCGCTGCGCATGGGGCAGCCCGATGCCGCGAGCACCGTCGCCGCAGAGCTGCTGGCGATGGCGGAAGGAGGTCCGCTGCCGTCCCTGGCGGAGACCGCTCGATGAATGCCGCACCCGCCACCGTCAGTGTTGCCGACCTTGCGCGCCTCGATCACCTCGCCGCGGAGCGGAACCTGGCCCTTGTCGCGGACGCGCCCCTGGCACCGCTCACCACCCTCCGGGTCGGTGGGCCGGCAGACCGCCTCGCCGTGGCCGGCGATCGCGACGCGCTGCTCGGCCTTGTGCAGCTCGCCCGTGACGCCGGCGTCCCGTGCTTCATTCTCGGCAATGGCAGCGATCTCGTCGTCTCCGACCTCGGGATGCGCGGGCTGGTCATTCGCAACCGCGCGCGCAGCGTGACGCTTCGCGGCTCGGAGATGCGCGCTGACTCGGGCACGCCGCTGGCCCTCCTCGTCCGGCGCTGCGTTGCGGCCGGTCTGTCGGGCCTCGAGTTCGGAACCGCGATCCCGGGCACCCTGGGCGGGGCGGTCTGGGCCAATGCCGGCGCCCATGGCGGATCGATGAGCGAGCTTGTCAGCGCGGTCGAGGCATGGGACCCGCGCGACGGACAGACAAGGCTCCTCGACAACGCCGAGTGCAACTACCGATACCGGGATTCGCGCTTCAAGCACGGCCCCGAGGTCATCCTGGCCGCGACACTGCAACTCCGTCCGGACGCGCCTGACGAGGTGGCCGCCCGGGTGGCGGCCAACCAGGCGCAGCGCATCGCCACCCAGCCGCTCGCCGACCAGAACGCGGGCAGCGTCTTCCGGAACCCGCCGGGCGACCACGCCGGTCGACTGATCGACGCCGCCGGTCTGAAGGGGCGTAGCATCGGCAGCGCATCGGTCAGCACGCGCCATGCCAACTTCATCATCACCGACCGCAACGGCCGCGCCGCCGACGTCCGCGCGCTCGGGGATCTGGCCCGAGGGATCGTGGCCGAGCGATTCGGCGTTGAGCTCGAGTACGAAATCGAGTTCGTCGGCGAGTGGCCGCCCGGCGACGTGGGCGTCGGATGAGTCGTCTGCGCGTCGGGATCTTCGCAGGCGGCCGGTCTGCCGAGCACGAGGTGAGCGTCAGTTCGGCGGACTCTGTGCTGCGTGCGATCGATCGCGAGCGGTACGAGCCGTTCCTGGTCTACATCGATCGACAGGGCCGCTGGCACCTGCCCGACGGACCGGCGCCGCTGCTTGGCGATCGGCCGCTGGCGGAGTTGCTCGGCGCGGCAAGCCCCGTCGAGCAGACGGCCCGGTTGCGGGCACACGAGGACCTGCCCGTCCCGGTGGGGATCGGCCACCCCGACCAGGCACCGCGTGCGGTCGTTCGCTCACTTGCCGAGGCGATCGACGTGGCGTTCCTGGTGCTCCATGGCCCGTTCGGCGAGGACGGGACCCTGCAGGGCTTTCTGGAGCTGGCCGGAGTGCCGTACACCGGCGCCGGGGTCCTTGCCAGCTCGGTGGCGATGGACAAGGTGGTCTTCAAGGACCTGATGCGGGGCCACGGCCTGCCCGTGCTCGATTCCACCTGGTTCCGGCGCTCGACATGGCTCGACTCGCCGGCCATGGTCCTGGGCGAGATCGGCGAGCGGATCGGCGAGCGGTCCGTGGTGAAGCCGGCGCGTCTGGGGAGCAGCGTCGGCATGACCCTGGTGCATGGGCCGGGCGAGCTGCCAGACGCGCTCGATGAGGCCTTCCGCTACGACACCAAGGTGATCGTGGAGGTGTATGCGGCCGGCGCTCGCGAACTGGAATGCGGGGTGCTCGGCAATGACCACCCGATCGCCTTCGAGCCCGGCGAGGTGGTCAGCCACCACGAGTGGTACGACTACGAGGCAAAGTACGTGCCCGGCCTCGCCGATGTCATCCCGCGCGCCGCGGTGGATTCCGCCCTCGCTGCGCGGCTCAGGGAGCTGGCGCTCGCCGCCTACCGGGCGGTGGACTGCGCCGGGATGGCCCGCGTCGATTTCCTGGTGCCACCCGATGGGGTCTACCTGTCGGAGATGAACACACTGCCGGGCTTCACCGCGACGAGCATGTTCCCGAAACAGGCGGAGCTGGCAGGGCTCGCGCTGCCCGATCTCATCGGCAGGCTGATCGATCTCGGCATGGAGGCGGCAAGCGATGGCCGTACGCCCGGGGGCCGGGCAGGAGAGCCGGCTTGACCGCTCGTCGCGCCGCATCCCGGCGACGCGGTGCCGCGCACGCCCGACGCCCCGGTCCGCCGCTCAGGCACCGGCTCCGTGGGTCGCTCCCCGCGGTCGGTCGGATTCTGGCGCTGGTCGCATTTGCAGGCCTGGTGGTTGGCCTCGTCCTCCTGGTGAACGGTCCGTGGCTGCGGGTGCGCGAGACGGTATGGGCCGGTGAGCGCTACACGTCCGACGGGCAGATCGAGCGGGTCCTCGCTTCGGTGACCGGCGCCCCACTCCTCGCGATCGACAGCGGCGCCCTGTCGTCGAGACTCGCGGAGCTGCCGGCGGTCGCCTCCGCGAGCGTCGAGACGTTCCTGCCCGACCGGGTCGCGGTCGCCATCGTGGAGAAGACCGCGGCGGTGGTGTGGACCACCAGCGCGGTCGCGCTCATCTGCGCCGCCGACGGGACGGCGATCGGCCAACTCGCTCGCGGTGCCGCACTCCCCGACGATCTTGCGGGGCTGCCGCAGGTGGATGATCGACGGACCGCCAGCCGGAACATCATTGTCGGCGACCGCATTGAGGCGTCCCGATTCGTGACTGCCGTCCACCTGGCCGCGCTGGACCCCGCGACGATGGGGTCCGCGGCGACCCGCCTGAGCGTCCTCCTCGACGACGAGTCCGGGTTCACGCTCGCGGCCCGCTCCCAGGGCTGGAGCGCGGTCTTCGGCCTGTACGAGCCGGACCTGACGGCCGATCCGGCGCTCCTCGACCAACGCATCGCAGATCAGGTCGCGGCCATCCGGACGCTCTTCGGCGCCGAGACCGAGGGTGGGGTCAGCTGGATCGATGCCCGCGACCCGGGGAGGGTATATTGGCGCCCGTAGGAGCCGTGGCGCGGTCCGTCCGGGCCGCCGCGGCCGGCAGTGGAATCTTCCCCGATGTGGCTCCCCGTAATCGGCCTTGCGCTCGGCGTCGTCCTGGGTCTCCTGCTGAACGTGAATGTCTCCCCGGACCTGGCGCGCTACAGCGCGGTCGGCATCCTGGCCGGTCTCGACTCGGTGCTCGGCGCGATTCGAGCGGAGCTCGACGCGCACTACGACAACCGGGTCTTCCTGTCGGGCTTCGTCACCAACACGCTGGTGGCAGTGGCGCTGACCTTCGTGGGCGACCGTCTGGGGATCGATCTGTACCTCGTTGCGCTGTTCGCCTTCGGGCTGCGCATCTTCCAAAACGTCGCACTCATCCGGCGGCACTTCCTGTAGGCTCGGGCACAGTCCGGCCCCGGGAACGCGGCCGAATTCACGGGAGGTAGCTTGGACAGGGAGACGGTCCTGGTCGGCATCGACGCCGGCACGACCATCGTCACGACCCTCATCGGCGAGGTGGGGCGCACCGGTGAGGTCAGCATCATCGGCTACGGCATCACGCCATCGGCCGGGATGAAGAAGGGGATGGTCGCCAATATCGACCAGACCGTGAACTCGATCGCCGCGAGCATTGAGAAGGCCGAGCGCCTGTCGGGCTACAAGATCGGCTCGGCGTTCGTGGCGGTCGGCGGCAGCCACATCAGCAGCCAGAACAGCCGCGGCGTGGTGGCGGTATCAGGCCACAAGCGCGAAGTGAGCCGCGAGGATGTGGCGCGCGCCACTGACGCCGCCAAGGCGGTCCAGGTCCCCTCGAATCGCGAGATCCTCCACGTGCTCCCGCGCGGCTATATCGTGGACGGTCAGGAGGGGATCAAGGACCCGCTCGGCATGAGCGCCGTGCGCCTGGAGGTCGAGACCCACATCGTGGCGGGGGCCGCCACGTCGGTGCAGAACCTGAGCAAGTGCGTCACCAACGCGAACGTGCAGATCGACGAACTGGTCGTCAACTCGCTCGCCGCCGCCGAGGCGACGCTGACCGATACCGAGAAGGAACTCGGCGTCCTGATCGCGGACATCGGGGGCGGCACGACCGACCTGGCCATCTTCACCGATGGCGCCGCGTACCACACCGCGGTGCTGCCGGTCGGCGGCATCAACGTCACCAACGATGTCGCAATCGGGTTGCGCACCAGCCTCGACCTCGCCGAGGAGATCAAGATCAAGCACGGCAGCGCCGACCTGTCCGACGTGCAGCCCGAGGAGCTGCTCAACGTGGCGGTCCTGGGCGAGGGGGGCGGCCAGACGATCCAGCGCCGCAAGCTGTGCGAGGTGATCGAAGCGCGGATGAGCGAGATCTACTCGCTGATCGGCGAAGAGGTCAAGCGATCCGGGCACGACGGTCTGCTCCCGGCCGGCGTGGTGCTGACCGGTGGCGGGGCCCGCCTGGCAGGTGCGGCCGAGCTGGCGCGCGAAGTGCTCCAGATGCCGGTGCGGATCGCCTCGCCGCAGGGGGTCGGCGGCCTGATGGACCAACTCAGCAATCCGGCCTTCAGCACCTCGATCGGGCTGTTGCTGTGGGGAGCGCGTCACATCGGTGACGAGCCGATGAGCTATTCGACGGGGGCCGGCGGCGGCGCCGGTGTCGGTCGCCTGATGGAGTGGCTGCGGGGCCTCTTCCCCGGCTGATCTCTTCCCCAGGACGGCCGTCGACGGTCCTTCTGGGACCGGACGGCTGTGGAGCGCGAGCGATACGGTCCACCGCGATTTGGGCGATGTGGATAAGTCCGAGCCCGGATGTGGAAAAATCGCCAACGCCGATCGGTCGAGATCGGTAGAATCGGTCAAACCCGCGCGAGCTCCGGGTTGCCAGCCAGCACACCGCGCAGGAGATTCCCCTCATGCCGCTCCGTTCGGACGCAGAGCACTTCGCACTTATCAAGGTCATCGGCGTCGGCGGCGGCGGATCGAATGCCGTGAACCGGATGATTCGCGCCGAGATGATGGGCGTGGAGTTCATCTCGGTGAACACCGACGCGCAGGCGCTCCTCCAGAGCGACGCTCCCCACAAGATTCGCATCGGCGACAAGCTGACGCGCGGACTCGGCGCGGGTGCCGACCCGCAGGTGGGCCAGCGCGCCGCGGAGGAGGACTCCGAGAAGATCTACGAGGCGCTCAAGGACGCCGACATGATCTTCATCACCGCCGGCATGGGCGGCGGGACGGGGTCGGGCGCGGCGCACGTCATTGCCGAGATCGCCAAGGACCTCGGCGCCCTGACGGTGGGTGTCATCACCAAGCCGTTCAGCTTCGAGGGGGTTCGGCGCAAGCTGGTCGCCGAGCAGTTCTCCGAGATGCTCAAGGAAAAGTGCGACACGCTGATCACCATTCCGAACGACCGACTGCGCGAGGTCGTGGACAAGAAGACGTCGATCCTCGACGCCTTCCGGGTGGTCGACGACGTGCTGCGACAGGGCGTGCAGGGGATCAGCGACCTGATCACCGTCCCCGGCCTCATCAACCTGGACTTCGCCGACGTCAAGACGATCATGCGCGACGCTGGCTCGAGCATGATGGGGATCGGCATCGGCACCGGTGACAACCGGGCGGTCGAGGCCGCGCGCGCCGCCGTATCGAGCCCGCTGCTCGAGGTCAACATCACGGGCGCCCGCGGGATCCTGTTCAACATCACCGGCGGAAGCGACCTGGGCCTGTTCGAGGTGAACGAGGCCGCGGAGGTGATCAAGGAGGCCGCCGATCCGGAGGCCAACATCATCTTCGGTACCGTCATCGACGACCGGATGCGCGACGAGATCAAGGTGACGGTCATCGCCACCGGCTTCGACGCCACCCGCAAGCCGCGTGCCACGGTTCGGGCAGTGACTGCGTCGGGCGACGTGGCGAACGGCATCGAGTCCTCGCTGGATGCCCGCAGCCGCGAGATCCTGGCCGAGATCGAGCGTGATCGGGAGACGCGCCAGTCGCTCGAGGATCAGATGCCGGAGACCTCTCCGTTCGCGGTTGAGACGAAGCGCCCTGCCGCAAGCACGACCGACCGGCAGCCGATCCCGGTGCGACCCTCCGGGCTCGAGCGTCCGGCCTACGGCGAGACCGATCTCGACATCCCGTCGTTCCTGCGACGCAAGAGCGAGTAGTCCCGGAATTGACCGATGCGCCCCGGCCCCCCGGCCGGGGCGTTCTCGTCTCCGGGGAGCGGCGCCATGCAGCTCGTTGAGGAGCCGCTGCTCACCCCCGAGTTGATTCGCGCGCGCCACGATGCGGTGGCGGATCGGCTCCGCGCAGCGGCCACGGCCGCCGGCCACGATCCAGACGGCTTCCGGATCATTGCCGTAACCAAGGGGTTCGGCCTGCCCGTGCTCCGCGCCGCGTGGGAGGCGGGTCTCCGCGCGTTCGGCGAGAACCGAGTCCAGGAGGCTCTCCCAAAGGCCGAGGCCCTTCCCGACGCCGAGTGGCACCTGGTTGGCCACCTGCAGGCGAACAAGGCCCGGCCGGCGGTGCGCGCGTTCGCCGTTCTGCATTCCATCGACAGTGCTGACCTCCTGCAGCGCCTCGAGCGGATCGCCGCAGAGGAGGGACGCTCGCCGGTCGGCCTGCTCCAGGTGAACCTGTCCGGTGACCCCACCCGGGCAGGATTCGAGCCGGACTCCGTTGCAGACGCGGCGGGTGATCTCGGTGGGCTGGTCGCCGTCCGCGTCCGCGGGCTGATGGGCATTGCGCCGGCAGGCCTGTCGACCGTGGACGCACGCCGCGTCTTCGCCGGTCTCAGACGCCTTCGGGATGTGCTCCAGGAGAAGGCACGGCATCCGCTCCCGGAGCTCTCGATGGGGATGACAGCCGACGCCGAGGCGGCCGTGGCGGAGGGGGCCACGCTGGTCCGGATCGGGACGGCAATCTTCGGTCCGCGACCCACCTGATCCTCGCTTGCTATCCTTCGAGGTGACATGCCCGCTGTACTCGTGAACTTCGTTCAGCTCCTCTTGAGCGCGTTGATGCTCCTCATCCTTGCCCGCGTCATCGTGAGCTGGGTCGCCCCACGTGGTGGCGGGGGACTGATCGCCTTCATCTACCAGGCCACCGAACCGATCCTTGCGCCCATCAGGCGACTCATCCCACCCACCGCGGGGCTTGACTGGGCGCCGCTGATCGCGATGCTCGTGCTCGGGATGATCATCCGCGTGGTGGTGCGGCTCTGAGAGATCGCCAGGTCGCCACGCTCCAGGTCCGGGTGACGCCTCGCGCATCAGGCGACAAGGTCGGACCCTGGGAGGACGGCATCCTCCAGATTCGTGTCGCCCGGCCGCCGGCGGACGGAGAGGCCAACCGAGCCGTGCTCGGACTGGTGGCACGGGCGCTGGGGGTGGCTCCCTCGACGCTCAACCTGGTGGCGGGGGAGCGTTCGCGCCTGAAGCGGATCGAAGTGCGCGGCCTGCCGCCGGCCGATCTGGACGCGAGGCTCGCTGCCCTCGGCGATTGAGGCTCCAGGGCGCCGTGGCTATACTTCGCATCCCCGCGTGGGCGATTGGCTCAGTCGGTTAGAGCGCACGGTTCACATCCGTGAGGTCACTGGTTCGAATCCAGTATCGCCCACCATTCATCCGCTCCCGCCGAGGTCAGGCCGATGCGGTCACTCCTTGCACGCCTGACGCGCATCGGAGTGGCGCGCCCGCTGGCCGAGCGCGACTATGCATTTCTGACCGTCGGGTCGCTGGTCTCGCTGCTGGGAGACGGCTTCTTCTTCGTGGCGCTGGCCTGGCAGGTCTACGAGATCAGCAACGTGCCGACCGCGATGACCGCCGTCGGGATTGCGTGGACATTGCCCCTGCTCGCCACCGTTCTGCTCGGGGGCGTGCTCTCAGACCGATATGACCGACGCGTGCTCATGATCTGCGCTGATCTCGTACGCGGCGCGGCGATCGGTGTCATGGGCGTCCTCTCGATCATGGGGGTGCTCGAGCTCTGGCACATCGTTGCCCTGATGGCGGTCATCGGCCTCGGCGACGCGGTCTTCAATCCGGCCTCCGTCGCGCTGGTGCCGGACCTGTTGCCCGACCACCTCCTCCCCCAGGCGAATGCACTCCAGGGCACGGTCCGCCCGCTGATGGGGCAGTTGGCGGGGCCGGCGCTTGCTGGACTCGTCGTGGCGGGAGTTGGACCCGGCGTCGCGTTTGTGATCGACGCGACATCCTTTGGCTTCTCGGCGTTGGCGGTGACCTTCATTCGACATCG
>JAOUHE010000068.1 GCA_029865285.1 Chloroflexota bacterium | reverse complement strand
GTCGGGTGGCGACTCCCGAGACACCTCGCGGGCACCGCTCGACAGGAGCACCAGCTTGTCTCCGCCGAAATAGCTGCCGACGCTCATCACCGCTGCGACCACCAGCGCGATCCCGACCCCCCACCACCCGAAACCGGTCGCGCCACCGATCGCCCCGCCCATGGCGGCTAGGACCACGGCGACGACACCGACCAGCAGCCACGAGTTGCGCTGGTTACGGCGGATCTCGCGGAAGAAGGTTGAGGGGACCGGCTGAACAGTCATCTTCGCGGCACCGATCTACCGATCGACGCCAGGAGCGTCAACCCCGCAGGTTCACCTCGGGAACCGCGGCATCGGCTTCCTCGATCTGGAAGTATTCGCGCTCCTTGAAGCCGAACAGGCCGGCGATCAGGACCTGCGGGAAGGTCTGCACCGTGGTGTTGAGCTCCCGGACGCTGCTGTTGTAGTGCTGGCGCGAGAAGCCGATCTGGTTCTCAGTCGTGGTGAGCTCTTCCTGCAGTTGCAGCACGTTCTGGTTGGCCTTGAGGTCGGGGTAGTTCTCGACCAGGGCGAACAGCTGGCGCAGGGCACCGGTCAGGAAGTTCTCCGCCTGGGCCGATGCGGCCGCACCGGCGGGGCCGGAGCCGGACGCGCTCACCGCGGCGGTGCGGGCCTCGATGACCTTCGTCAGGGTCTCCTGCTCGAAGTCCATGTAGCCCTTGACGGCGTTGACCAGGTTCGGGATCAGGTCGTGCCGGCGCTTGAGCTGCACGCTGATCTGGTTCCAGGCTTCGTCGACCAGGTTTCGCAGCCGAACCAGGCCGTTGTACATGACGATGACGAACACGGTGATGACCGCGACTGGGATCACCACGTACCAGATGGGCTCCATTGGCGTTCTCACGCTCCTGTGCGGCGGTGGTGCAGCAATCCTATCACCGGCCGCAGTGGTGGGCAGTACCGACGACGGGGGCGTGGCGGCCCTGCGCTACTGGATCAGCCCGTAGTCGAGCGGCCGCGCGAATTCGGTCTCGTTGTAGCGGAACGCGAAGCTCGAGTTGCCGTACAGCTCCAGGTCCCAGCTGATGAACTGCAGGGTAAGATCGATGACATCGCCGCCGCTGCCGCCGGACGATCCGCCCATGCGAACTTTCGCCGAAGGGGCGTACACCGTCCCGGCCATCGCGACCCCGCCGCCTCCGGTAAGCGACAGGTCCGGCTGGCCGTAGCCGTTGGTCGGGACCGGAGATGCCGACTGCCAGATGAGGAGCCTTCGGTAGGTGTCGTCGCGGAAGCCGCTGACATCGATAGCGGGGTTGTACGCACGTACCTTGAGGACTGCGCCGGCCGCTACGTTGATCTCGCCGAGCGCCGCGCTCCCCGAAGCTGTTCCGGTGTTGTAGATCAAGATCCCGCACGAACTGTCGGGACAGTCAACGTCCCACGTGGCGGAGGTGGTGCTGGTCTTGGTGGCTGAGATGGCATACAGCTCGGACTGGGCGCCTAGAGCCAGGCCGCCCCCGTTGATGACGTAGATCCCGGGCCGCAGGTACGCCTTGGCCGAGCTCTTCAACTGGATACCGCCGTTGTAGACACCGGGCAGCAGGAGAATCGATCCACCGTTTTGGACCAGCTTGACGTTGCTGCGCACCGGCATGCTGCCCATCGGTGGCGCCTGAAGCCAGGCGAGCGGGTCGGGCCTGACCGGTTGATGGTCGAATGGCGCTGGCGTGATGGTCAGCGCCGTGGACTTGTACTCGCCCACGATCCGAATGCCCTGGCCGCCTGTCGTCAGGCTGGCTGCGTTTCCGTTGGTGGCCAGCGCGCCGCCGTTCGCCGCGCTGCACGCGGAGTTGAGGTACACGGTGCTCTGGAAGTTCGCGGTGGGGCCACCCGACAGGAGCATTGAGGGACACCCTCGGCGCCCATTCGGCCAGCTAAGGTTGGATGGGTCGAGCTGAATGACTGAGAACGCCTTACCGGTCGTCTGGCCGTTCACCGCCGCGCTCTCCGTTACGACCGCCAGCGGCCCGTCGCCGAAGACGGCTCCAAAGAAGGTCGGCGAGTCCTGGCCCAGGCGCACCCTGACCGCGTAGTTGTTCCAGCTTGCGGCGCAGGTCACCACGACGTCATCGAGGTCATAGGTGGGGAGGTTCGCGGCGACGCTCGCCTTCACGGCGGCGATAACTGACGCCTGGGGCGCGCCGGGCGGCGGTCCGGCCGTGGCGCTGCAGCCCCGCGGAGAGATCCCCTGCACGATATTTGCGCCCGCGAGGGCGGCCGCGTCGGACGCGCTCTGTAGCTCCCGGCGCAGGACCAGCCCACGAGCGCCATCGAAGAGCAGGGCCAGCATCATGATGATCGCTATGAACGCAAAGGCGAAGATGACGAGCACCTGCCCGCTCGCACTGGCCGGTCGACGCGGGAAGCCTGGCACGGCTCGTTGAAGCAGGTTCATGTCAGTGGTTCACCAGCATGGTCGAGGAGGCCGCCAGCGAGACCGGTCCGATGCCGAAGAAGCCGGGCGCAGCAAGGCCAACCGACGAGGTGACCGTCACCGTGACACGTGTGCCGCGGGCGTTGGTGGCGCCAGGCTCATCCGCATCAGCGGCGCAGGTGGTCACGTTCCCGTAACAGACCGATACCGTCGCGGACGAAGAGCCCCCGATGAGCCACTTGGTGACGACGTCCTTGATCGCCTGCCGCGAAGGCGACGGGAACGGGCAACTCGCGCTGGCCGGCGGCACGGCGAGCGACGCCGGCGCCGGACCGACGGGGCACGGCGTGCTCTCCGAGCCGCCGTGCACGATCGAATAGCGCGCACCCTCCCGCGCCGCGTTCGCCAATGCGTCGTTGGCCCACACCACGTGCCCGAGATCGAAGATCGCGACCATCAGGAAGATGAAGATCGGCAGAATGAGGGCGAATTCGACCAACGCCTGGCCCCGCGAGGCACGCTGTCGCTTCATCGGTTCTTGACCACGCTGTAGGTCGCGTCGGCCGACAGCGTCCACGTGTGCGAGGGCAGGAGTGGATAGGCGAACAGCATGCTGAAACTCAGCGTGGCGCGCACCTTGGCGGTGCCGATTGGGTTCTTGGTGGTGGCGCCAACGGCGGTCGTGCTGATCGAGAAGGTCGGAACCGTGACCGCCGGCGAAGTGCAGGTCTCCAGGGGTTTGAGGCCGCCGCCGGGCACGAACCCGGGGACCTTGCTTGTCTCGAGACATACGATCCGTCGAGCGTCGACCGTCCCGGCGGCGGAGTCCGCGCTGTTCGTCGCGACGTATTCCGCGGCGTTGCGCACCGCCGATTCAAGCGTCAGGGACGCCTGGTACACGCGCGCCAGATCCGCAGCACCGCCGGCGAACGCCAGCAGGAACGGCAGGATGAGTGCCAATTCGACGAGGGACTGTCCGCGGGTGGATCGCCCCCGGTGATGTGTCTTGGTTTGAGCCATCTGCACGCCAATCCGATCTGATGTGGAACTGCCTCAAGACTAGGAGCGGAACCTTGCGGCCCGGCTTGCAGCGTGGCGTCCGATTGGTAGTCCGCCAAGGGTACTTTCGTCACCCAGTGCCCCGATGCACGCTCAGTCCGGGGGTATCCGCGGCCGCTCCCGCCCGATCGGCCAGTCGTCGGCAGGGCTCGCGGCGAGCCTCGAGGAGAAGGGATCGGGATGGATCGGGTGAGGGTGGGAGTGGGCGGTGAGGGGCTCGAACCCCCGACCTCCTCGGTGTAAACGAGGCGCTCTGACCAGCTGAGCTAACCGCCCGCGGGCAAAGGGTACACGCCGACGCCGCTCGCGCAGGCGAGCGGCGTCATCGGTCCGTCAGGTGGAAGGTGGTGCCCAGGCCGGGACTTGAACCCGGATGAGTTGCCTCATACGCCCCTCAAACGTACGCGTATACCAATTCCGCCACCTGGGCATCGGAGGGGTGGTACCGAGGGAGGGACTTGAACCCACACGACCGTAATGGTCACTAGGTCCTGAACCTAGCGCGTCTGCCTATTCCGCCACCTCGGCCCGCTTGCCCGCGGGACGAACCCGACGAGGCGGGACGGATGATAGCACAGCCCCTGTGGCGCCCCCGATCGGGCGACCGGCCGGCTCAGGCCGACGCCGGCAGCAGGTTGACCAGGCTGAAGACCACGAAGAGGGCCGCCAGCAGGACCGTGAGGCGGAAGAGCGTGCGCTCGATTCCGCGCCGGCTGCGGTATGCGGTCACTTCCCCACCGAACGCGCCGCCGAGCCCCGTTCCACGCTGCTGGAGCAGTATCGATGCGACGAGGGCGACGGCCAGGATCGCTTGGGCAACGGTAAGCGGCGTCATAGGTGCGCGATGGTACCAGACCGGTCCGGACGATGCCTCCGGACGCTCAGGGCTCGAGCAGGCTGTGTCCGGTCATCTCTGGACCCCGAGGCAGGCCGAGCACCTCGCACACCGTGGGCGCCACGTCGGCGAGCGTCCCATCATGAAGGCGTCGAGCTCGCCACGCCTCAGCCACCAGGACGAGCGGCACCGGCGAGGTGGTGTGCATCGTCTGCGGCGCGCCGGCGGCGTCCCGCATCTCCTCGATGTTGCCGTGGTCGGCGGTGATCAGCAGCGCGCCTCCGGCGGCCAGGGTCGCGTCCGCCATCCGAGCGAGGCAGGCATCGACCACCTCGGCCGCCCGCACCGCCGCCTGCCAGACCCCGGTGTGGCCGACCATATCGGCGTTGGCCAGGTTGACCACGATGAAGTCAGTCTCACCGGCCTCGATGGCCTCCACCACCTGGTTGGTGATCGCCTCCGCAGCCATCTCCGGCGCCAGGTCATAGGTCGGAACGTCGCGGCGCGACGGGATGAGGACGCGTTCCTCGCCCGGCAACGGGTCCTCGACTCCACCGTTGAAGAAGTAGGTGACGTGCGCGTACTTCTCCGTCTCCGCCACGTGCAGCTGCCGCATGTCCAGCCTTGACAGGTAGGCGGCCAGTCCATCGATCACCAGCGGCGGGAAGGCGACGGCCACCGGCAGCTCGTCGCGCGCCTGGTACTCGGTGAGCGTCGCCACCAGCAGGTCGGCGGGGCGTCTGCCTCGATCGAATGCGTCGAACTCCGGTAGCGCCAGGGCGCGCGTCAGTTGCCGAGCCCGATCAGCACGGAAGTTCAGGTGGACCGCCGCGTCACCGTCCTCCATCCCGCCATAGGCGCCGATCACCGTCGGGTGAATGAACTCGTCTCCCTCGTCGCGCGCGTACCCCGCCACCACCGCGTCGGTCGCAGATGCGGCCGCCAGCCCGGTGCCGTGACCGATCGCCTTCCAGGCCAGAGCGGTGCGCTCCCAGCGACGGTCCCGATCCATCGCGTAGAACCGGCCGCTCACGGTGGCGACCGTCGCAGTCCCCGCCATCGCGCGCTCAACGGCCGGCAGCAGGTCGACGGCCGACCGCGGCGGCGTGTCGCGACCGTCAGTGAAGGCGTGGAGGACGATCCGGTCCGCCGGCAGCCCGAGCCCGGACGCGAGATCGACCATCGCCAGGATGTGATCGTCGACGGCGTGAATCCCTCCGGGCCCGATGAGCCCGAGCAGGTGCAGCCGCGTGTCGTGCCGCAGGGCGTGCTCGACGGCGGACCGCAGGACCGGGTTGCTGAAGAAGGTCCCATCGGCGATGGCGGCGCTGATCCGGGGCAGGTCCTGCAGGACCGGGAAGCCCGCTCCGAGGTTCAGGTGGCCGACCTCGCTGTTGCCCATCTGCCCCTCGGGCAGCCCCACGGCGATGCCGGCGGCCTCCAGGCGGCAGGTCGGCCAGGTGGCGATAAGCCGCTCCCAGGTGGGCATCCGCGCCGACATGAGCGCGTTGCGCCGCGGGTCATCGGAGAGGCCGAAACCGTCGAGAACACACAGCGTGACGGGCCGCGGCCGATCCCCCGCTCCGCTCACTCGCCGGCCTCGACGGCGGCGCGCGCGATGCCGGCGAACCGTTCCGCGTCGAGCGAGGCGCCGCCGACCAGGGCGCCGTCAACGTCGGGCTGGGCAACGTACTCGGCCGCGTTCTCCGGTGTCGCGCTTCCGCCGTACAGGATCGCCACCTCGTCGGCACCGGCCGGGTCGGACTCGGCCAGGATGGCACGCACCTGTGCTGCGGCCGCCTGCGCGTCCTCTCCGGAGGCCGCGTCGCCGGTGCCGATCGCCCAGATCGGCTCGTACGCGACCACCAGCCCACTGCCCGCAATCCGCTCAAGACGGGAGATGGCGGCGCGCAGCTGACGTTCGATGACCACCGCGGTGAGCCCGGCGCGACGCTCATCGGCCGACTCGCCGATGCAGGCGATCGGGATGAGCCCGTGAGCGATCGCGGAGGCCACCTTCGCGGCCACGGCGGCATCGGTCTCGTTGTCGTACTGGCGGCGTTCGGAGTGACCGATGATCACGTACTGGGCCAGGCCGGCGAGCATGAGGGGCGACGTCTCGCCGGTGAAGGCTCCCTTCTCCTCCGCGCGCATCGTCTGGGCACCGACCGCCACCGAGCCGGCCGCTGCACGCCCGCCGTCGAGGGCCTCGGAGACCGCCGTCAGCCAGACCGTGGGAGGGCAGACCACGATGCGAGCCGCCATCCCGGCGGTGGCCTCGCTGACGGCGACGGCGAGGGCCGTGGCAGCGGCGCGGTCGGCCGGGTTCATCTTCCAGTTGCCCGCGACGACGGGGGTTCGCGCCGCGGTCATCCGCCCACGCTCGCCGCTGGGGAGGCAGGCGCGGCAAGCTCGCCGGCCAGCTCGACCAATCTCCGGAGGCGGTGATTCATCGCCGAGCGGCTGATCCCGAGCGACGACGCGAGCCCATCGAGGTCGGCGTCGGGGTGGGCGCGCCGCTCGGCGGCCGCCTCGCGCAGACCGGGCGACAGGCGGTCCAGCTCGCCGGTGCCATCGAGGTGCGCGATGGCCTGCAGCTGCCGATCGGCTGCCCGGACGGTGCGGCCCAGGTTGGCCTGCTCGGCATTGAGGAGACGATTGACGCGACTGCGCACCTCTCGGCCCACCCGACCGGTCTCGAAGTCGAGCAGCGCGCGGTTGGCGCCGGTCAGTCGCAGCAGCGCCGCGATCTGCTCCTGGCCCTTGAGGTACACGACGTGGCGGCCGCGACGCTCCATCAGGCCACCCGCGACGTCACTCTCGGCGAGCAGGTCGCGGAGCCGGCGCGCTCGGTCGCGGTCGCGCAGGACGAACTCGACATGCGGCCCGCTCGCGCCGAGCGAGATCGACGCCGATCCGAGCAGCGCGCCGCGAACGAAGGCACGGCGGTCGCACGCCGCTTGCAGGGCGGTCGGATCGTCGGCCGCGAAGCGGTCGAGGGTCACCTCGAGGTGATGGCGCCCCGATCGGCTGCCGGCAGTCGCCGGACGCGGAGCCGTCGCACCGATGCCGAGCGCCGATGCGAGCTGGACGGCCGTGCGCGCCGTGGCGTGGTCGAGCGTGCGGACCCCGTTCCGATCCCCGTGCGCGAAGAGCAGCCCGGCCAACTCGGCACGCCGGCAGCATGGCCGCGCCGGGCGGATGCGAGCGAGTTCGCTCTTGAGTTCGGTGGCGACGAGCATCAGCGGCGGCTCATCCGGCGGACGCGGTCGGTCGTCGAACGGACCGGCGCTGACGGAAGCGCTCGGCGCGGTCCTCCTGCTGGATGCGCATGAGCGCGGCGGCCAGCTTGGCGGGGTCGTGGCGGTGCGCGTTGATCGGATCGACCAGGTCCTCCTCAACGATCGTCACCGGCATCCCCTCGAGGCGGCGAACGTCGACCAGCACCGGCTGCCCCAGCCAGCCCTCCGGACGCCTCGCCTCCCGGTTGTCGTTGAGCAGGACGAAGTCGAAGAGTCCCTCGCCAACGTGATCGACCAGGGCCTCGAGGTGCTGCGAGGCGCTGAACGACCCGGTCTCGCCGGGCTGCGTGGCCACGTTGCAGACGTAGACCCGGATGCCGCTGGCGGCGGCGATCGCATCGCGGATGTCGTTGATCAGCAGGTTCGGCAGGACGCTCGAGAAGAGGCTCCCCGGACCGACCACGATCAGATCCGCCTCGAGGATCCGCTCCAGGGCCTCGGGGTTGCCGAGCACGTCGGCAGGATCGATGGCGACGCGAGCGATCGGCTCATCCGATCGGCTGATCGCCGCCTGCCCGCTGACCTGCTTGCCGGAGGCAAGGCTCGCGGTCAGGTTCAGTGGAACACCGGTCGCCGGCAGAACCTGGCCGCGCACGGCCAGGACCCGGTTCGACTCGCGCACCGCCTCCTCGAAGTCGCCGGTGATCGCCGTCATGGCGGCAATGAACAGGTTGCCGAAGGCGTGGTCATCGAGGCCCGATCCGGGCGGGAAGCGGTACTGCATGAGCTGTGTCATGAGCGGCTCGGCATCGGCCAGCGCCGCGATGCAGTTCCGGATGTCGCCGGGCGGCGCGATGCCGAGCTGGTTCCGCAGCCGGCCGCTGCTTCCCCCGTCGTCGGCGACCGCCACGATG
>JAOUHE010000067.1 GCA_029865285.1 Chloroflexota bacterium | reverse complement strand
CGCACGGCGATGATCTCGAATCGCTTGAGCCGGGCTATCTGCGACAACCTCGCGGGATCGCCTCCCCCGCGCCGGGGAGCCCGCCGTGGCCGTGACCGCGCCGATCCTGATCGAGCCGATGGGGCTCGCCGACATCCCCGGAGTCCTCGACGTTGAGCGGCTCAGCTTCAACGCCCCGTGGCCCGCTTTCGCGTTTCACCAGGAACTGACCGCGAATCGCATGGCGCGCTACCTGGTGGCACGAGTCGGCACGCGCGTGATCGGCTTCGGAGGGATCTGGCTGATGGTCGACGATGCGCACATCACCACCTTCGGCGTCCACCCCGATTGGCGCCGACGAGGGATCGGTCGACGCCTCCTGCTGGAGCTCGCCGAGCTGGCCATCGAACTCGGTTCGGCGCGCATGACGCTCGAGGTCCGGTTTGGCAATGCGGCCGCGCAGGCGCTCTACGCGGGGTTTGGCTTCGTGGAGGCGGGCACGCGGCCGCACTACTACAGCGACGACGGCGAAGACGCGCTGATCATGACCACGCCGAACCTGGACGACCCCGCGATGCAGCAACGACTGGCGGCCGAGCGCGCCTGGGCACGAGCCGAGGCGGACCGATGAGCGGGCCGCGGATCCTGGCGATCGAGACCAGCTGCGATGAGACCGGGGTGGCGGTCGTAGTCGGCGGGCGACAGATCGAGGCGAACCAGGTGGCAACCCAGATCGCCATTCACGCAGCCACCGGCGGCATCGTCCCGGAGGTGGCCGCCCGGCAGCAGTTGCGCTGGATCGTCCAGACGACGCGCGCGGCCCTTGGCGAGGCGGAGGTCGGCTGGGACGACCTGGACGCCGTCGCGGTCACGTACGGGCCGGGCCTCATCGGCTCGCTGCTGGTGGGCGTCAATGCGGGCCAGGCGATCGCCGCCGCTCGCGGCCTGCCGCTGATCGGCGTCAATCACATCGAGGGTCACATCTACGCCAACTGGCTGACCGACGCCCGGCCAGGCGAACCGCTTCCTCCCGAGCCGCCCTTTCCGCTGCTCTGCCTGGTGGTGAGTGGGGGACACACCCAGCTCGTTCTGATGGCCGGCCATGGCCGCTATCGGTTGCTCGGCCAGACGGTTGACGATGCGGCGGGCGAGGCGTTCGACAAGGTCGGGCGACTGCTGGGCCTCCCGTACCCGGGCGGCCCAGCGGTGAGCGCCGCTGCCGAGGGAGCGCGCCCGACGTTGCGATTTCCCCGGGCCCGAACCGACGGGCGCTTCGACTTCAGCTTCTCCGGCCTCAAGTCAGCGGTGCTTCGCGAGATTGCGGGCTACCGCGAGCGCGGCGTCGCGATCCCGGTGGATGGCCTGGCGGCAGCATTCCAGGAGGCGGTGGTGGACGCCCTGGTCCGCAAGACCGTGGAGGCTGCCGAGGAGCACGCGGTGGCCGCGGTCGCGATGGGCGGCGGTGTCGCAGCCAATACATCCCTCCGGACCACGCTCCGAACTCGGCTTGATGCGGTGGGGATCCCGCTGCTCGTGCCGCCGCCGGCATGGTGCACCGATAACGGGGCAATGATCGGCGCCGCGGCAGGATTCCGCTTTGCCGCCGGCGAGCGGGCAGAGCCAGGGCTCCAGGCGACGCCGAACCTGGCGCTGTCATGGCTCGAGGCATGAGCGATCCGCTCGCCGCCGACCGACTCGTACCGCCCACGCCTGGGCAGTTGCGGCGCCTGCTCGCCGCCGAGCAGCTCCGCCCGCGCAAGGCACTCAGCCAGAACTTCCTGACCGATCCGGCGGTCCTTGACACCATCGTGAACGCGGCCGAACTGGCGCCCGGCGACCGGGTCGTCGAGATCGGTCCGGGTCTCGGCGTCCTCACGCGTCGGCTGCTCGCGGCGGGGGCCGCGGTTGTGGCCATAGAACTCGATGCGCGACTCGCGGCCTACCTGCGCCGGGAACTCGGCGAGGTGCCCCATTTCGACCTGATCGAAGCGGACGCGCTGAGCCTCCACCCGCGTGACTGCTTCCCGGGTGAGTCGTTCAAGTTGGTCGCCAACATCCCGTACCACGTCACCAGTCCGCTGCTGCACGCGTTCTTGGAGGGCGAGCGGCCACCCGAGCTGACCGTGCTCCTCGTGCAGCGCGAGGTGGCCGAGCGCGTGGCCGCGCCGCCGGGTCGGATGAGCTATCTGTCGGTCTTCGTGCAGAACGTGACCGATGCCGAGGTGGTGGCACGCGTCCCGGCGAGCGCCTTCGAGCCCCCTCCAGAGGTGGAGTCGGCGATCCTGCGCCTGCGACGGCGCCTCGACCCGACGGTGCCGCCGGGCCCGGGCAGGGAGGATCTCTACCGCATCGTGCAGGCCGGCTTCCGGCACCGACGGAAGCAGTTGCACAACGGACTCGGGCGGGAGCTGGCGGTCGATCGCGAGATTCTGTCCGCCGCGTTCGCCGCGTGCGGCATCGTGCCGGACCGGCGCCCCCAGACGCTCTCGTTGCTGGAGTGGACCTGCCTGGCCGGGCACCTTGCACCACTCCTGCCGGTGATGGGAGAGCTCGGCCGGTGATCTCGATGCGCCTGGAGGCGCCCGCCAAGCTGAACCTGGGGCTTCGCGTCACCGGGCGGCGCGCGGACGGCTTTCACCTCCTCGACACCGAGATGGTGCTCCTGGAGCTGGCCGATCAGCTCCTGGTGATGCCCGGCTCTGCCGGTCTTCGGGTGGAAGGCCTGCCTGACGACGATGTCCCGCTCGATCGGCAGAACCTGGCATGGCGTGGTCTTGTCGCCGGTGTGGGCGAGGAGCCGCAACTGATCTGTCTGACGCTCGAGAAGCGGATCCCGTCGGCCGCCGGGCTCGGCGGCGGTTCCTCCGACGCAGCGGCCGCCTGGCGTCTCGGGCGAAGACTTGCCGGTGGAGACGATCGGCCCGGATCAGCGGAGATGGCCAGCCTGGCAGCGATCGGTGCGGACGTGCCATTCTTCGCCGCCCAGGTCGTCGCCGCGCGCGTTGCCGGCATCGGAGAGCGGGTCGAGCCGTCGCACCGTCCGGGCGAGACCGAAGTCGTGCTCGTACACCCGCCGTTTCGCCTCGAGACCGGCGCCGTCTTTGCCGAGCTGCGAGCGTCCGAATGGGACGGCGCCGCTGGACAGCCCGGGAACGATCTCCTCGCGCCGGCCCGGCGCCTGCGCCCTGCGCTTGACGATATCTTTGCCCTGGTGGTTGCTGCCGGCGGCATGCCGTCGCTCACCGGCTCCGGACCGACCATCTTCGCGCGAACCGACGATCCGGAGCGTGCCGCGGCGATCGCCGCCAGACTTCGACGTGTCGGCGTGCGCATCACGGAGACCCGTATCAGGCGTGAACCGGCTAGCATCGAGCCATTGAGCGAAGAAATGGAGGACGCATGAGCGGCCGAAGTCCAGTCGAGACCAACGCCGCCCCATCAGCGATCGGTCCGTACAGCCAGGGCATCCGCGCCGGCGGGCTGGTCTTCACGGCGGGGCAGGTCGGTTTGGAGCCGTCCACGGGCGTGCTCGCTGAAGGCGTCGCGGCCCAGGCTGACCGCGCCCTGCGCAACCTGTCTGCCGTCCTCGACGCGGCGGGAACTGGCATGGATCACGTCGTCAAGACGACCGTCTTTCTGACCGACATGGCCGATTTCGCCGTGATGAACGAGGTCTATGCGCGGCACTTCTCAGCTCCCTTCCCGGCCCGCTCAACCGTGGCGGTGCGAGGGCTGCCGAAGGGCGCTGCGGTGGAGATCGAGGCGATCGCGATGGCGGGAGACGGCGTTTGAGCGTCACGACGCGTGCGGCCATCGTGCTGGCCGCCGGGCAGGGGACGCGCATGCGCTCGCGGGTCCCCAAGGTTCTGCACCAGTTGGCGGGTCGCACCATGATCGACCACGTCCTGGACACCCTGGCCGCGGCGGGCGTGGAGCAGGTGGTTGTGGTCACCGGTCACGCCGCCGAGGCGGTCGAGGATGGCGTCGCCGGACGAGCGTCGACTGCCCGCCAGGAGCCACAGCGCGGTACCGCTGACGCGGTGCGCGTCGGTCTCGCGCGGCTGCCGGCCTCGATCACGCAGGTGATCGTGGCGATGGGCGACGCTCCGCTTGTACCCGTCGAAGTCTATGTCGCGCTGATTGGCGCGCAGGCGAGTGGCCACGAGATCGCGCTGCTCTCGGCGCGCATGGCCGACTCGACCGGCTACGGGCGCATCGTGCGACGTGCCGCGGGGGAGGTGACGGCGATCGTGGAGGAGCGAGACGCCGACGCGGCCACGCGTGCCATCGACGAGGTGAATGCCGGGACCTACTGTTTTGATGCGGTCTGGCTGCGTGAGAACGTGGCGCGAGCGCCCGCTTCAGCGTCCGGCGAGCACTACCTGACCGACCTGGTTGGGCTTGCCGTGGCCGATGGCCGACGCGTGACCGCCCTGCCGGCGCCGCGGCCCGAACTCGCGATGGGGATCAACGACCGGGTCGGGCTCGCCGCCGCCGAGCGGATCCTGCGAAACGAGATTGCCGAGCGGCACATGCGGGCGGGGGTCAGCATCGTCGATCCGGCAAGCACGTTCATCGACGCGACCGTTCAGATCGAGGCGGATGCCAGGATCGAGCCGTTCACCATCCTGCGCGGCGAGACCACGATCGCCGCCGACGCGGTGATTGGCCCGCATGCGCAGATCTGGGACTCGACGATCGGGTCGCGGACCAGCGTCTGGTCCAGTGTCATCGAATCTTCGAGTGTCGCCGAAGATGTGCAGATCGGCCCGTACAGTCACGTGCGCCCTGGCTGCCAGATCGGGCCGCGATGCCGGATCGGCAACTTCGCCGAGCTCAAGAAGACGTCGGTTGGAGCCGGCACCCAGCAGCATCACTTCAGCTATCTCGGAGACGCCGAGGTCGGGGAGGAGGTCAATATCGGCGCCGGCGCGGTGACCGCCAATTACGATGGCCATACGAAGCACCGGACGGTGATCGGCGACGGCGCGTTCATTGGCGTGGACACGATGCTCCGCGCGCCGGTCACGGTCGGCCCGGGAGCGCGCACCGGCGCCGGGGCGGTGGTGACCCGCGACGTCGCGCCGGGCAAGACGGTGGTCGGCATGCCGGCGCGCCCGATTGAACTCCGCCGACGGAGTCGGGATGGCTGAGACCGGCGGTGGCACCGGCAACACCGTAGTGGACCTCGCGATCGTGCTGGGCCTGATCCTGGTCGGCGGTTTCTTTGCCGCTTCCGAGATCGCGCTCATCACGGTGAAGCGGCACCGGCTGAACCAGCTGGTGGGCGAGGGGAGCCGCGCGGCGCGTCGGGTCCAGCGGCTCACCGAGGATCCCAGCCGCTTCCTGGCCACGATCCAGATCGCAATCACGTTCCTGGGCTTCCTTGCGTCAGCCGTCGGGGCGCTGGCCCTCTCCGGTTCACTCGCCGACCTGGTCAGGCGCCTCCCACTGTCGTTCGTGCGGAGCGCCGCGGACGAGATCAGCTTCGTGCTGATCACCCTGCTCATCGCCCTCGCCTCGATCATCATCGGCGAGCTGGTGCCGAAGACACTCGCGCTCACCTTCGCGGACCGGTTCGCCCTCGTCGTCGCCCGCCCGATCGGTTGGTTCGATTGGATCCTGCGGCCGATCGTCTGGTTCGTCTCCACCGTCTCCAACGTGCTCGTGCGCGCCCTCGGCGGGAAGGACCGTCCGAAGGCCGGCTACCTGTCCATGGAGGAGCTGAAGATGCTCGTCGAGACCGGCAGCGAGGAGGGCGGGATCGAGGAGGAGGAGAAGGAGATGATCCACGGGGTCATCGAGCTCTCCGAGACCCAGGTCCACGAGGTGATGGTTCCGCGCACCGGGATCCGCGCCGTGGAGGTCCACGATTCGATCAGCGAGGTGCTTGCGCTGATCGTCCGCGCCGGGCACTCGCGCGTGCCGGTCTACGAGGAGAACCTCGACAACATCATCGGCATCCTGTACGCAAAGGATCTGCTGCCGTTCCTGATCCCCGAGACCGGCGCCGACCCGACCGCCATCGATATCCGCGCGCTGGTTCGCCCGCCGGTCTACGTCCCGGAGAGCAAGGCGGTCGACGAGCTGCTGCGGGAGATGCAGCTCGTCAAGCGACACATGGCCATCGTGGTGGACGAGTACGGCGGCACTGCCGGGCTGATCACCATGGAAGACGTGGTCGAGGAGATCGTCGGCGAGATCCAGGACGAGTACGACCGCGAGGAATCTGGGGTCGAGCCGCTGCCGATGGAGGGCCACCTCGCGTACCGCCTGGCCGGACGGGTCCCCATCGACGACCTGCGGGACCTGTTCGATCTGCCACAGGTCGAAGAGGAGGACGAGGGCGAGTACGACACCATCGGCGGCTTCATCGTCCACCGGATCGGGCGCATCCCACTCCCCGGTACGACCCTCGAGTTTCGCGATGTGACGCTGCGCGTCGAGGTCGCGGATCCACGTCGCGTCGCGAAGGTGGTCGCCTCGCGGCCCCTGCAGCCAGACGAGCCGGACTCGGAGACCGCCCCCCGCGACTAGGTGGCGATCACGCTCTCGACCAGGATGCGGAGTTCGGAGAGCTGGCTCTCGGGGACCGGCAGCGCCGCCGCGCTCACCAGCGCAAGATCTCGGTAGCGGTGCGCCTCCTCCTCGGCGTGACGCCGGGCGCCGGAGCGCTCCAGGATGTCGAGCACCTCGTCGACATCGGCATCGGACATCTGGCTGTCGCGGAGGGGCGGCCCTGAACCGTCGGTGGCGCGGATCATCGGCTGGTAGATGGCGGTCAGCCGCGACACATCCGCGGCCGAGGCGTTCTCCAGGGCCCACACCAGCGGCAACGTCTTCTTGCGCTTGCGGACATCGCCCGCCTCGGGCTTGCCGGTGGCCGCGGTGGTCCAGAAGGTGCCCTTGAGATCGTCGGCGATCTGGAAGGCGATGCCCAGGTTGTAGCCGAAGCGCCGATAGGCGTCGACGATCTCACGGTCATCGGTTGCCATCATGGCCCCGGTCTCGACGGCCGCCGCGATCAGGGCCGCGGTCTTCTTCTCGATCATCTCCATGTACTCCGGGACCGTGACATCGGTGCGCCGCTCGAAACTGATGTCGAGGTACTGGCCCTCGCACAGCGCCAGGCAGGTCTCGTCGTAGACCCGCATGATGTTGAGCAGCTTCTGGGGCTCGTAGCCTTCGACCTCCATCAGCCCATACAGGGCAAGCCGCGAGAGCGCGAAGAGCGCATCCCCGGCATTGATGGCGAGCGGTACGCCCCAGATCGCCCACAGGGTCGGCCGATGGCGCCGTTCCCGGTCGGCGTCCTCAATATCGTCATGGACGAGGCTGAAGTTGTGCCCGAGCTCCACGGCTGCAGCCGCCGGCAAGCTCTTCCGGTAGTCGCCGCCGAGTGACTTGAAGGCAAGGAGTCCGAGCAGGGGCCGCATGCGCTTCCCTCGTGGTCCCGTCGGATCGTCGAGCCCGAGGTGATATGACACCATCTCGTAGAGCGGGCGAGCGTGACCGTCGCCCTCGCCGAGCACGGACCGCATCTCTGCCTCGATCTCACCGAGGAGGTCGTTAAACTCGTTCTTGATGTCCACGCTCCAAGGGTACCCGAGGTCTACCGCGTCGTGAGCCGTGCTCGCCTCTACAAGACCGAGGCGATCGTGCTGCGCAGCATGGACCTTGGCGAGTCCGACCGCGTGCTGACAGTCCTGACTCCACGGCTCGGGAAGCTGCGGGTGATCGCCAAGGGCATTCGGCGATCGCGCTCGCGGCTGAGCGGCGGCCTCGAACCGCTCAGTGACGTTCACCTGGTGCTGGCGGTCGGCCGGACCTTTGACGTGGTCACGCAGGCGGCGATCGAGGACCCGCACCTCGGCCTGCGTGACGATCTGCATTCCACCGCGGCCGCATGGTACGTGGCGGAGCTCGTTGACCGCTTCTGTGAGGCGAATTCCGACTCCCACGCCGCATTCGTCCTGCTCGGCCAGGCGCTGGCTGGCCTCGACGCTTCGCCCGGTTCGGTGAGCCGAGAGGTCGTCGCGCGCTGGTTCGAGCTCCACCTTCTCGACGCCATGGGCTTTCGGCCAGAGCTGACCAACTGCCTGCAGTGCGGAGCGGGAATCGAGCCCGTCGGAAACACCTTCTCGCCGGTCGCCGGCGGGCTGATCGGCCCCGAGTGTGCCCACGACGCGCTCGGTGCGCGTCCGATCTCCCCGGAGGCGCTCAAGGTGCTGCGCCACCTGCAGCGCAGCCAGCTGACGGCGGTGCTGCGACTCAACATCCCAGCCGCCGTGCAGCGGGAAGCGGAGCGGATCCTCCATGCAGCCGTCTCGGCGGTGCTCGAGCGAGAGCTGAGGACCCGCGACTTCCTCGACCAGGTGGCGACGCGGGAGATGAACCCGGTCGGTCCGGGCGCTGCCGAGGCGACTGCGCCAGCCGTCGGGCCCGAAGCGGCAACCCTGCGCTAGACTCGGACGCCTTCCCGCTCGTCCACGGAAG
>JAOUHE010000001.1 GCA_029865285.1 Chloroflexota bacterium | reverse complement strand
GTCACGTGACGCCTACCAGGCCGAGTTGACGAAGGCCGGCTATGGACCGATCACGACCGAGATCGTCGACGCGCCGGAGTTCTACTTCGCCGAGGACTACCACCAGCAGTACCTCGCCAAGAACCCAAACGGGTATTGTCCCGACCACGGCACCGGCGTGGCGTGCCCTGTCGGGCTTGGGGTGAAAGCGTAGGACGGGCGGACCCGATAGTCTTGCCCGCATGCATGATGACCCCGTCCTGACCAACCCTGAGCTGTATCACGTGGAGATGGAGAACGAGCGCGTCCGCGTCCTCGAGTACCGAGATCGACCCGGCGACAAGACCACGCCGCATGACCACCCGGACAGCGTCATGGTCACGCTGAGCGCATTCCGCCGTCGCCTGAGTGATGGGACGAACAGCACCGATATGGCGTTCGAGCCTGGCCTGACCCGGTGGCTGGCCGCTCAGCGCCATGTCGGCGAGAACATCGGCGACAGCGAGACGCACGTGATCTTCGTCGAGCTCAAGGAGCCGAAGCCGGCGTCCAGGGAGCCTGCCGCGCCACCGCCCCTCGGCCCGACGGAGGTCTGACCGCCCGCACCGTCACGATCAGGGCGGGCGCCACCCGGCCGTTCGCCGTCAGCGTCACCCAGCGAGGTGGAGCCGACAGAGCCGACCCGTCAGTGGGCCAAGGTCACGTTGGTGGGAAGAGCTCGGACTCCAATTGATCGCCCCTGGTGTCACTTCGTGGCACTCCTGCGTGCGCCGGCGGCCAGAGCGCCCGGGAGCGCCAGGACCACGCGCCCGATCAGCGCAGGGTGGACCATCCGCTTGAGGATGTCGCCGTAGGGCGCGCTGCCCGAGAACATGTCCCACAGGATCCCACTCATCCGCGGCCGCCTTCCGTGGACCTGCTCGTCCCGGCTGATCGTGACGATCGCGCGGCGCAGGGCGGGGAGCCGCTGCGCGAGTCGGGTGAGGACGAACGCAAACTTGCCGATCCGGTTGTCGTTCCGGATGGACCGACAGACGGGCTGGTAGTGGTCGTGGAACGCCCGCTCAGAGATTCCCTCGAAGATGGCCGTGTGAGCGGCCGCCTTGGCCGTGCGGTAGGCCGCGCCAATCCCGTCCTTGTAGAGTCGAGTCACGCCGCTGTCGCCGATGAACACGACACGGTTCGCGTAGGGCTTCTCCACACCGTGGACATTGATGTGAGGGAGGCACTGGCAGGAGACGGACACCGGGTCCCATCCGGCGGGCATGACCGCTCGCACCTCCGGGGCTGACGCGAAGGCGTCGCCGAGGGCGTTGTCGATCTCGTCGCCAAGGAGACACATCGTGACGTAGTCGCCCTTGGGGATGAGTGCGGCGAACTCGAGGCGCGGGATGTTCAGCAGGAAGACGTGCATGGACGTGCCAAGGGACGCGCTGATGGCCTCTTCACCAAGGTAGTACTCGCGGATGAGCGTCTTGGTCAGGTGCGGCCGCTTGTAGCCGAGTCCGAGCCCCTCGAAGGTCTTGAGGATCGAGGTGTTCACGCCGGTGGCGACGACGGCCAGGTCATACGGCCGCGGTTCGGCACCGCGGACCCGGAGGGTCGGCCGGCCGTCGACACGCGAAACCTCCTCGACCCTTGCCTGGATCACATGCGCACCACGCTCAACCGCGCCATCCAGGAGGTCCCGGTCGAAGGACTCCCACTTCGAATCCTTGACATCGAGTGGTCCGCCGCCTCGATGGACGGCGCCGATCCGCATCTCTTCATGGGGAGTAGGGATGCGGACGCCGCCAACGTCCGTGTGCAGCACGTACGAGTCGATCCCGCGCTGGACGACATTGCTGGAGAGCGACAGCCCGTCCGATGCGAGATTCTGGACGAGCGTTTCGGAAACGATCCCGCCGCACATGTTGCAGCCGATCGGGCCCGGCTGTTCGAACGTCCGGGGCTCGTAGATATCCACCTCGATCCGGAGGCCGGCGCTCGCGGCCATGTCAAACGCGAAGGTGGAGAAGAGCGAACCTGCCGGTCCGCCGCCGAGGACCGCTATTCGCGACCCGTCCCGCAACGCGGACCCCCCATCCGCCTCGGTGCCCGCTGACGCTCGCTCGGCGAGGACGCGGACCATGGCTCGGAAGATCATTCCATGGATCGGAAGGAGGAGGTACCAGTAGGCGTACCCGGCCAGCCCGTGGGGAATGAAGTACGCCGTCTGGGTGAGCCGGGACCCCTCCCGGGTCGAGTCAACCTCGTACTGGAGCCAGGCGCGACCGGGCACCCGCATGTCGGCCCGCAGGCGGAGGAGCCGAGGCCGCTCGAGCGACTCGACTCGCCAGAAATCGACGACATCCCCCACCCGGAGGCGCGCCTGGTCTCGGCGTCCGAACCGCATCCCGATGCCGCCTACCAACCGATCGATGAGCCCGCGGAGGCGCCACAGGAAGTTGGCGGCCGGCCATCCGGCGTTTCCGCCGAGCCGCTCCACCTCCGCGAAGACCCGGTCGCCGTCGGCGGCGATCCCCAGTGATCGCCGATCGATGAGCAACCGTCGCCCCGCGGCGGCCGTCTCCGGAGAGGGCGGATCGAGGGGCTCGGGGTCCGTTCGCCCGGGCGAGCGACGGCTCTCGAACGTGTCGAACCAGGCCGTCTCGACCTGGTTGTCCTTGGTCCGCGCAAGCGCCAGCTTGATCGCTTGGGCGTAGGTGAGGGGGGAGATCGGGAACGTTGCCGCCGCCGAGCCATCTCGGACAACCACTCCGTGGCGGAGCCGCTCGATGATGGCGGCCGCGGCGCCCCTTGGCAGGGGCGAGACGAGGCTGACCAGCGCATCGCTCAGCCACGGCGTGGCAGCGGGCAGCGGGATCCGGAAGCGCCGCACGCCTCCGATCCGACCGTAGCCGAGGAGCATCTCCGCGAACGACAGGACCTCCGGCCCGCCGATCTCCACGACTCCCGCGTCGTCCCTGTCGAGCGCCGCGACCAGGTATGAGAGGACATCGCGGACGGCGATGGGCTGGGCTCGATAGTCCGCCCATCGCGGACTCCGCATCATCCTGACGCGATCGGCAAGGTGGCGCACCATCTCGAACGTGGCGCTCCCCGAGCCGATGATCAGCGACGCGCGAAACTCGAGGACAGGCACTCCACCACGGGCCAGGGCTTCACCGCGGTCGCCGCGCGCGCCCGGCCTGGACGACGGCGCGTTCACCGGACCCTCCGCAAGCTTCCCGAGGACGATGATTCGCTTCGCGCCGACCGCCGCAACCGCCTCGCCGATCGCTTCAGCCGCAGCGACTTCGCCCGCCCATGCCTCTGAGCCGTGACGCACGATCGTCTCGGGAAGGTGGTAGACCACCTCGACGGGGCGGACGATTTCGCGAAGTAGAGCCGGGTCGAGAGGATTGGCCGCGAGGACCTTCGCCTCCGGGAAGCGGTGGGCCACCATGGCCGGCTGTCGGGAGGCGAGGGTCAGATGGTGGCCGGCGGCCAGGAGCTGCGGGACGAGTCGACCGCCGACGTAGCCCCCTGCGCCGATGACGAGAATGTCCATCACGTCGAGTATGTCCCCTCGGAATCGGTTCTGTCCTGCGAACGATCGGCGGCAGAGCACTTCAGAAGGCGGATCCGGCTACGGCGGGGTGGCCGAATCGCACGTCCTTGTCCTCCACTGACGGGACTATCCTTTCTGCAGATGACCGATGCCGGGACGGCATTTGCCGTCGACGTGACGGACGCGCGCAAGCGATTCGGGGCGATCCAGGCGCTGGACGGGATCACCCTGCGCGTGCCGCGCGGCCAGGTGTACGGCCTGCTCGGCCCCAACGGGTCCGGCAAGACGACACTCATTCGCACGATCCTGGGGCTGGTCGACGGCGTCGAGGGGGAGGTCACCCTCCTCGGAACGCGCATGCCCGACCGAGAGGTGCTGGCGCGCATCGGCTACATGACCCAGGCGGCGGCCCTTTACGGCGACCTCACCGCGGAAGAGAACGTGCGCTTCTTCGCGCGCATTCATGGCGGTGGTGACGTGGATGCCGCGCTGCGGTTCGTGGAACTCGAGGACCGCCGGAGCGCGGTCGTGGCCACGCTGAGCGGCGGGATGCGGACGCGACTCTCTCTGGCCTGTGCGCTGGTCCACCAGCCCGAAGTGCTCCTCCTCGACGAGCCGACGGTTGGGGTGGACCCGCAACTGCGCGTGCAGCTGTGGAACGGGTTCCGCGCCATGGCTGCGGGCGGCACGACCATCATCATCTCCAGCCACGTGATGGACGAGGCTGAGCGGTGCGACCGGCTGGGGTTGATCCGGGCCGGCAGGTTGCTTGCCGAGGGATCCGCGGCCGACCTGCTCGCGCTCGCTGGGGCGGATCGGCTCGAGAATGCGTTCCTCACGCTGGCGGAGGGATCGTCGTGAGCTGGCGCCGGACGCTGGCGATCACCGCCCGGCTGTTGGCGCAGTTCCGCCATGACCACCGCACCCTGGCGATCCTCTTCGCCGCGCCGCTGGTCATCCTCGGCATCTTCGCCCTGCTGCTTGGCGGCGGCGGCGACCTGCCCGGCGTGGGCGTGGTGAATGCCGACGCCGGCCCGCTCGGCTCCGCGATCGTCCGCCAGCTCGAGGCCTCGGAATTCGTGGACGCTCGCATCGTCGACACCACGAAGGCCGAGGAGCAGCTCACCTCCGGCGAGCTGGCCGCCTACGTCGTGCTGCCCACCGACCTCACCGCCTCGGTCATGCATGGCGCCGCGCTCGACCCGGAGATCCACCTGCGCGGGACCGAGCCGAGCGCCTCGGCTGCCACGCTCCGTTCGGTGCAGCAGGCCATGGTCGCTGCCGCCAGCGAGCTCGCCGCACTCGGCGGACTGACCGTCCCGGAGCTGGCGCCCGTCGTCAGCTATCGGTACGGCGGCGCAGATCTCGACAGCCTGGACCTGCTGGGCGGGCCGTTCGTGGGTCTCCTCGTCTTCTTCATCGTGTACCTGGTCACATCGGTCTCGTTCCTGCGCGAGCGCTCGCTGGGAACGCTGGAGCGACTGATGGCCAGCCCGCTGCGCCGGACCGAGATCGTCGTCGGCTACTCGCTCGGATTCAGCGTGGTGGCGCTATTGCAGGCGGCCGAGATCCTGCTCTTCTCGCTCTGGATCCTCGACCTGTACAACGCGGGCAACGTGCTGCTCATCTTCCTGGTCGAGGCGCTGCTGGTGCTTGGCGCGGTGAACCTGGGGATCTTCCTCTCGACCTTTGCCCGCAGCGAGTTCCAGGCGGTCCAGTTCATCCCGGTCGTCATCAGCCCGCAGATCCTGCTGAGCGGAGTGATCGTGCCGGTCTCGGCGGAGCCGAGCTGGCTGCAGGTCGTATCCAACGTGATGCCGCTCACCTACGCGGTGGATGCGCTCCGGGCGATCATGCTCGAGGGCGCGAATCTCGCCAGCGATGTAATCCTGCGCGACGTGGCGGTGCTGGCGGGCTTCACGGTGCTGATGGTCGTCGCTGCCGCGGCCACGCTCCGTCGTCGAGTCGCCTAGCCAAACGCACCGATCGCAATCCCCAAGTCGACACCTGAGCGGTCGGCCGCAAGCCGCTCGTCGAATATGTCACAATCTCCTACAAATGCGCCGGATCACGAGCGCGGCACAGGAGGATGATCGTGAACGATGACTACTTCGGCGATGTCACAGGCCCGATTGCGTTCGGTGGGCTCGACTCGGCCGATCCCCTGTCGTTCAAGGTCTATCAGCCTGATCGCGTGGTTCTTGGCAAGCGGATGGAGGACCACCTGCGCGTGGCCGTTTGCCTCTGGCACAGCTTCAACTGGTCCGGCTCGGATGTCTTCGGGGCGGGGACCTTCGACCGGCCGTGGCTGGCCCCTGGACTCGATCCGATGGCGGCGGCTCGCACGAAGCTCGACGCTGCTTTCGAGTTCATGACCAAGCTCGGGGTCCCCTTCTTCTGCTTCCACGACCGGGATCTCGCGCCAGAAGGACGTACTTTTGCGGAGTCTGCGACGAACCTCGACGCCATGGTGGCGGAGGCCGAGGCGCAGATGGCGCGAACCGGGGTGAAGCTCCTGTGGGGCACCGCCAATCTGTTCAGCCACCCCCGTTATGCGGCCGGAGCTGCGACGAACCCGGATCCCGAGGTGTTCGCCTACGCGGCAGCGCAGGTGAAGCAGATGCTCGAGGTCACCCATCGGTTGGGCGGTGCCAACTACGTCCTATGGGGAGGGCGGGAAGGCTATGAGACGCTGCTCAACACCGACCTTGGCCGTGAGGAGGCGCAGTTGGCGCGCTTCCTCACCATGGTGGCGGAGCACAAGCACCGCATCGGCTTCACGGGCACCCTCCTGCTCGAGCCCAAGCCACAGGAGCCGACCAAGCACCAATACGACTACGACTGCGCGACGGTGGACGGATTCCTGGTCCGTCACGGCCTGTCGGGCGAGTACAAGGTGAACATCGAGGTCAATCACGCCACCCTGGCCGGGCACAGTTTCCACCACGAAGTGGCGTACGCCGCCGGACGAGGCATCCTCGGCAGCGTCGACGTGAACCGCGGCGACTATCAGAACGGCTGGGACACCGACCAGTTCCCGAACTCCGTGGACGAGCTCTCGCTGGCGCTGTACGAGATCGTGCGCAGCGGCGGGCTGACGACCGGCGGCTTCAATTTCGACACCAAGCTGCGCCGGCAGAGCATGGACCGGACCGATCTCTTCTACGCCCACATCGGCGGCATGGACACCCTCGCCCGTGCGCTGGTGGTCGCCGCGGGGATGGTCGAGCGGGAGACCCTTGCACGCCACCGCGAAGCGCGCTACGCCGGCTGGGGGACACAACTCGGATCGGAGATCCTGTCGGGCAAGCAGACGCTGGAGACGCTCGCCGCACGCACTGCTGCGGGGGAGTTCGATCCGCACCCGGTCTCGGGCCGCCAGGAGCTGCTCGAGAACATGGTGAACCGGGAGATCTGGGCCGCCGACCGCCGGTCGGGAGCCGGGCCAGACAGCCGTCGCTGAACCGGTGGGCTTCCTGCTCGGGGTCGACAGTTCAACGACCGCGACCAAGGCCGTCCTCATCGACGAGGACGGGAGCGTGCGCGGCATCGGCGTCGCCGGGTACGGCTTCAGCACACCCAGACCGTTGTGGAGCGAGCAGGAGCCCGGGCTGTGGTGGGATGGTGCGGTTGAGGCCATCGGTTCCGTCCTGCGCTCGACCGGCGTCAGCGGGGCGGACATCGCTGCAGTCGGACTGACCGGCCAGATGCACGGGGCGGTCCTGCTCGACCGCGCGGGCGCGGTGCTGCGCCCGGCGATCCTGTGGAACGACCAGCGGACAAGCGCCGAGTGTGACCTGATCCGTGCGGTGGTGGGCGCCGAGCGGCTGATCGCCATCACCGGCAACGACGCGCTCACCGGGTTCACCGCCCCCAAGCTGATGTGGGTCCGTGAGCACGAGCCCGACGTATGGCGGCGGATCAAGCACGTGCTGCTGCCCAAGGACTATGTGCGGCTCCGGCTTACCGGCGAGTACGCGGTCGACAAGGCCGATGGCGCCGGGACGCTGCTGTTCGACCTCGCGGCACGCGACTGGTCGGTCGAGATCCTGTCCGCCCTGGAGATCGAGCACGCCTGGATGCCGACGGCCTGGGAGGGCCCACAGGTCACCGGATCGGTCAACGAGGAGGCCGCAGCTGCCACCGGACTACGCTTGGGGACGCCGGTGGTTGCCGGGGCGGGCGACCAGGCGGCGAACGCGGTCGGCGTCGGGGCGGTCGCGCCGGGCACCATGGCCCTCTCGCTCGGAACCTCGGGCGTGATCTTTGCCGCCACCGACCGGCCGATCTTCGAGCCGCATGGGAGGCTGCATGCCTTCTGCCATGCGGTCCCGGACCGCTGGCACATGATGTCGGTGATGCTCTCCGCCGCCGGCAGCCTGCGCTGGTTCCGCGACGCGCTCGCGCCCGGCGTTGAGTACGCGACCCTGGTGGCGGATGCGGAGAGCGTCCCGGCCGGCAGCGGCGGCCTCTGGTTCCTCCCCTACCTCACCGGCGAGCGCAGCCCGCACCCGGATCCTCTGGCGCGCGGTGCGTTCGTGGGGCTGACGCTGGCGCACGACCGGCGGCACATGACGCGGGCCGTCCTGGAGGGCGTCGCGTTCGGGTTACGCGACGGGCTCGATCTGATGATCAGCGCGGGCATGCCACGACCAGGTCAGATCCGCGCATCGGGCGGCGGGATGGCGAGCCCGCTCTGGCGACAGATCCTCGCCGACGTTCTGGGCGGCGAGATCGCGACCGTCAACACGTCCGAGGGTGCTGCGTATGGGGCCGCGCTCCTCGCCGCCGTGGGCGCCGGCTGGTACACGAGCGTCGATGCCGCGTGTGCCGCACTCGTCACCGCCACGGTTGCGGCGTCGCCCGGTGAGGACGCGTCGCGATATGCGGAAGCCCATGCCGTGTACCGAGACCTGTACCCGGCGCTGGCGCCTTCCTTCAAGCGGATGTGAATCGGACCGAGCCCTACAGGGTCGCTTCTTCGCGCTCCCGGCCCAGGATGATCATGCTCAGGACATCGTCCTGTGTGACGTCCGCCTTGTTGACGGTGCCCACGATCTTGCCGTGGTACATCACGCTGATCCGATCCGACAGATCGAACACGTCGTGAATGTCGTGACTGACCAGAAAGATGCCGAGCCCCTCGGCCCTCAATTGGCGGATCAGATCGCGGACCTGGGCGGTTTCGGCCGGCCCAAGTGCCGCGGTCGGCTCGTCCATGATCATGATTCGTGCGTTGAAGTGGACCGCCCTGGCGATAGCCACCGCCTGACGCTGTCCACCCGAGAGTGACGAGACGGGCGAGGAGAACCGGGTGAAGTTGGGGTTTAGGCGCGCCATCACCTTCCGGGCCTGATCCTCCATGGCCGCGTTGTCGAGGTCCCCGATACGGTTGGTCAGCTCGCGGCCGAGGAACAGGTTGGCCGGCGCATTGAGGTTGTCGGCGAGTGCCAGCGTCTGGTAGATCGTCTCGATCCCGTGGCGCTTGGCATCGTGCGGATTGGTGATCGTCACAACCTCACCATCGATCAGGATCGTGCCGGAGTCTGCCTTCCGCGCTCCGGAGAGGGCACGCATCAGCGTCGATTTGCCGGCCCCGTTGCCGCCCACCACGCCCACGACCTCACCTGCACGGAGGTCGATACTCACGTCATCCACTGCGTGCACCCCGCCGTAGGAGACGCGCATATCGCGCATCTCCACCAGAGGCGGGCTCTCAGGCGCGGTCATCACGGTGCCTCCGCATCTCTATCCCGCTCGACGCCGGTTGTAGGTGTCGAATCCCACGGCCACCACCAGCACGATGCCGGCGACGATGTTCTGGACCGCCGATGTCACCCGGGTGAAGTTCAATCCATAGGCCAGTGTCTGCATGACCAGGCCGCCAAGCACGGCACCCGGGATGGTCCCGATGCCGCCGGCCAGCGACGTGCCGCCCACCACGGCGGCGGCGATCACGTACAGCTCGTTGCCCTGCCCGATATCGAGCGTGGAGCCATTCAGGCGCGCGGCCGCGATCGCGGCGCTGATGCCGCACAGCAGGCCCATCAGCGCGAAGACCTTCATGATCGTCCAGCGGGTATTGATGCCGGCCAGCGCCGCCGCCTCGGGGTTGCCGCCGTAGGCGAAGACGTCGCGGCCGAAGCGGCGCCGCGTGGCGAGGTAGGTCATCACCAGTGTCACACCGATGACAAGCACCACCGGCCAGGGGATGCCGACCTCGATACGCAGGCCCCCCGGCGGCTCCGTGATGCCGTTCGCGATTGCGTACCTGCTGGCAAGTCCCTTGGGCCACAGGTTGGCGTTGAAGAAGGCGGCCAGGCCCAGGACCGCGCCGACGCCGACCATGGCCAGCAGGGCATCCGCCCACGGAGGTCGCACCCTGAAGTTGAACCGGCGCCGCTGCCGTCGCCCGTAGTACGTCAGCGCGACGATGCCGACCGCCGCAACGATGCCGACCGCCCAGGTCGCGGGACCACCGATGGCGCCAATGGCGCCACCGCCGAGCAACTGAAACGGCTCGGCCAGGCCCGACTTGGCTGCACCTTCCGAGAGCACCCACACCATGCCGCGCAGGGAGAGGAGACCGCCGAGCGTGACGATGAACGACGGGACACCCATGTATGCGATGACGAAGCCCTGCACGGCCCCAATGGCGGTGCCCAGCCCGAGACCGAGGGCGAGCGCAACGATCCACATGTATCCGGTGTCGAATCGGATGCCGAGGTCAGGCATCCACTGGGTCATCAGCATCGCGTAGGTCATCGAAACCAGGCCCACGATGGATCCGACCGAGAGATCAATGTTGCGCGAAACGATGACCAGCACCATGCCGGTGGCCATGACCGCCACGACCGAGGCCTGGATCGCAAGAACGACGAGGTTCGAGGGGCTCAGGAACTTGCCATCAGTCCTGATCCCGAAGTAGACCAGGATCAGCGCCAGCGCGACCAGCATGCCGAACAGACGCAGATCGATCCCCAGGGAGCCAAGAGCGCCACGCAGCGACGAACTGGCGTTCTGAGGCTCGTCTTCTACCGTGGCGACACTGTCAGTCATGCGGCCACATCCTCCTGGGGCTGAAACGAGGACGCCCTGCGTCGCGCGATCGCGACGCAGGGCGTCATTAACTCAGAGGGCTTGCTGGGTTACTTGCAGGCGTCCGGGGCCGAAGCCGCGTCCACGCCGGCGCAGAGGTCCGCCTTCGGGATCCACGAGTCGACCACGAGGTCAAGCGTGTCGAAGGTGACCGGTGTCGGGGTCAGGATGATCGACTTGACGGTGTTCCCGCCGGGGGTCTCGAAGTCGGTCGTCGCTGTCCCGGCGGCCGGCGCTGCGAGACCGAGTCCGTCCGGAGCCGTCACTTCGGCGTTGGTCTTGCCAGCGCAGAGCTGGAGGGCAGCCTCACCGGCCGTCTTGCCGAGTGCGAAGGCATCCTTCCAGACGTCGACGTACTGCAGGCCCTTGGCCACGTTGTTCAGGTTGGCGAAGTCGCCGTCCTGCCCACTGACCGGGACCGTCCCCTGCAGGCCTTCCTTGGTGAGCGAGGCAACGACGCCGAGCGCCATGCTGTCGTTCTCCGAGAGGACCGCATCGATCTCGATGCCCTGGGACTTGGCCAGCTGGATGGCTGCATCCATGTTGGCTTCTGCGTTCTCGGTGGACCAGGCGTCGGTGAACTCCTCGTAGATGATGGTGATGTCACCAGCATCGACCGCGTCCTGGAGCCCGGCAACGTCAAAGCCATCGCGCAGGAAGGTTGCGTTCGCGTCGCCAGGGTCGCCCTTGATGACGACGTAGTTGCCGGTCGGCACCGCGGCCAGGATGGCCTCGGCCTCGGCGACGCCGACGCCCTGGTTATCGAAGGTCAGGTACAGGATGTCGGGATCTTCAAGGAGCCGGTCGTAGGCGATGACCGGGATGCCGGCCGTCTTGGCCTTTTCGACCGACGGCAGGATGGCGGTGCCATCCTGGGCCAGCAGCACGAGGACGTCAGCCCCCTGCTCGATGAAGCTGTCGATATCGGTTGCCTGCTGCAGGCTGTCGAGGTTGGCGTCGGCGTCGATGAACGTGCCGCCACCGGCCTCAACGGCATCCTGCATGGCCGGCTTGTCGGCGCGGGCCCAGCGCGGCTGCTGGAAGTTGTTCCAGGAGACCGCGACGATGCAGTCGGCGGCCGGGGCGGATCCGGACGCCGAGGCATCTGTGGATCCGCTCGGCTCATTTGAGGCCGAGGTGCACGCCGCGACCAGAAGCGCGACGAGCGGGAGGATCGCCACCATTCGGCGAGCTAGCATGGGTGACTCCTTCTCAAGATGACGTTGACCAGTCCGATGCGTACTTCCTTCAGTCGTGCCCTCCCTCGCTTCGTTCCGCGCGCAGGGATTCGGGCAGACCGGGACCTTCGCCACTCGCCTTTGGGGCGACAATCCGATGTCCGTGCAGGGTACGACCTTGCCGCTCGCACGGCAAGGCCCTTCGTTGAACGTCGGCCCGCATATTAGACACCTCCTGCGGCGGCCAGTGGCTCGAATCGCCCAAGGTAACCGGCCGGGTCGGACAGGAGCGCGTCGAATGCCATCTCGGCCGCACCGAGCAACGGGGCGTCCTCGGCCAGCATCGACGGCACGATGCGCACGAGCGCCCGTGACGCCTCCAGTGCAAGCCGGTCAAGCTCGGTCTCGATCGTCGCAGCCACGAAGGGGTGGATGCGATGGAAGAGACCACCGAGCACGACGATCTGCGGATTGAGGATGTTCACCAGCCCGGCCAGGCCGATCCCGAGCCAGCGACCCACCGCGGCGAGTGCGGCGAGGGCGCTGGGCGATCCGGTCGCAGCATCGGCGAGGAGTGCGTCAACCTGGTCCCGGCCCCCGCCCTGGTCATAGCCGGCCTGGCGCAGCAGCGCGCGCTCGCCGATCTCTGTCTCCCAGCAGCCTACCGACCCGCAGTGGCAGGGAGCGCCGTCGGGACGTATCGGGAAGTGGCCGACCTCTCCCCCGTAGCCGGCCGCGCCGGTCAGCGGCCGGCCGCCGACGATCAGGCCGCCGCCGACGCCCACCTCGCCCGACAGGTAGAGGACGTCGTCCAGGCCAACCGCCGATCCGCGGCGCAGCTCGGCAAGTGCTCCGAGGTCCGCCTCGTTCGCGACCGAGATCGGGACCTGCACGCCGAGCGCGCCGCCGAGCTGATTGGCGAGAGCGACGTCGCGCCAACCGAGGTTGGGGGCCATGCGCACTAATCCGTCGGGACGCCGGATGATGCCGGCAACGGAGATGCCAACCGCGATGAGGGCGTCCGATCCGCGCGTCGGCGCCAGGACCGGCCCGGCAAGCTGCACCAGGTCGGCGATCGTGTCCGCGACCGACAGGTGGCCACGCGGCCGGTCCACTCGCTGCAGGGCGAGAACCTCCCCGCCGAATCCGACCAGGGCGACGGCGCACGAGTCGACGGCAATGTCGAGTGCCAGGACAACTGCTGTCGTGGGATTCGCGTGCACGAGCGGCGAAGGCCGTCCGGGAGTGCCCAGGTGAGCGCGTCGATCCTCCGAGACGAGGTCGGCGGCGACCAGCTCTCCGAGGAGAACCCGAATGGCGCTGCGGGTCAGACCGGTGCGAGCCACCAGCTCGGATCGTGAGAGGGGACCTCGCAGGTGGAGCTCGCGGACGATCGCACTCAGGTTCGCGCGCCGCACGGTCTCGCTGCGCTGCCCGACCACGTCCCAGTCCATCGCCACGGGTTTGTGATCCTCTCTGCCAAATGTTTGTCGTAGACTCTTACATTGCAGCGGGACGTGTCAAGCGTGAGAGTGACGCGGGCCATGCCTGCCGCCCCGCGACTATCAGGCGCAGACGGAGGACGACTTCCAAGATGCTCAATCTGGACGGCAAGGTCGCGCTGATCACCGGCGCGAGTCGCGGCATCGGTGCCGCTGTGGCGGGAGCGCTCGCGAACGACGGAGTTCGGCTCGGACTCGGATCGCGGAGCGGTGATGACCTCGGGATCGCGGGTGCCGTCGCTCGTCCATGCGACGTGCGCGACTCGGCCTCGCTCAACGCCCTGGTCGGCGCCACGGTGGATCGCTTCGGCGGCCTCGACATCCTGGTCATCAATGCCGGCGTCGGGGCGTACGGCCCGTTCCTTGACCTCCCCGACGATCAGCTCGAGGAGATGATCGACGTCAATGTGAAGGGTGCCATCTACTCGGTGCGCGCCGCGCTCCCCCACCTGCTGCGCAGCGAGGGAGCCGATATCGTCACCATCGCCAGCGAGGCGGGGCGGCGCGGGCTGCCGTTCGAGGTCGTCTACTGCGCCTCGAAATTCGCCCAGGTGGGGCTCACGCGGGCGCTCGATCACGAGCTGCGAGAGCACGGCGTGCGTTGCACCAACATCTGCCCCGGTGGCGTGGCGACCGAGTTCGCCATGGGCCGCGGGCGAACCCCGGGAATGCCCCAGCTGGCCGGCATGATGAAGCCGGAGGACGTTGCCGAGACGGTGATGTTCGCGCTGACGCGGCCTCGGACACATCGGATCCTGGAGGTCGCGTTCCGCCCGGTCACCGAGACCTCCTGGGGTTGAGCGGAGCCGTGGACAAGCTGCGGCTGGGGGTCCTTTCGACCGCCGACATCGCACGGACCAAAGTCATCCCGGGGATGAAGAAGGCCAGTCGCGTCGAGGTGGTGGCGATCGCCTCACGCGACGCGACCCGGGCTCGCGAGGTCGCCCACGAGCTCCGCATCCCGACGGCGCACGGCTCGTATGAGGCGCTGCTCGCAGACGCCGCGGTGGATGCGGTCTACATCCCGCTGCCGAATCACCTCCATGCCGAGTGGGCCACCGCTGCGGCCCGCGCCGGCAAGCACGTCCTGTGTGAGAAGCCACTCGCCATGACAGCTGGCGATGCCCAGGCGATGGTCGATGTCTTTGCGGCGGCTGGCCTGCGCTTGATGGAGGCGTTCATGTATCGCCAGCACCCGTCGTGGATCGCGGTGCGGGAGCTGGTCTCGTCGGGTCGCATCGGTCGGCTCACAGCCATTCAGAGCTGGTTCTCGTACTTCAACGACGACCCGACGAACATCCGCAATATCCGCGAGGCTGGCGGCGGGGCGCTGTTCGACGTGGGGTGCTACTCGGTCAACCTGTCGCGCATGCTGTTCGGCAGCGAGCCGACCCGCGTGACAGCATCCATCACCCGTGATCCGGCGAGCGGGGTCGACATCCTGACCAGCGGGATCCTGGAATTCGGTGACGGGGTGGCGACCTTCACCTGCTCGATTCGTGCGGAGGACGACCAGCGGGTCCACGTGTACGGGACCGAGGGGCGCATCTCGGTCGGGATCCCGTTCAATATCCCGCCGGATCGCCCAACCGAAGTGTTCGTCACGGCCGGTGGTGATCCCCCCGTCGCCCCGAGCACCGAGGTCCTGACGTTCGAGACGGCGGACCCCTATACCGCCGAGGTCGAACGATTCGCGGCGGCCATCCTCGATGGTCTGCCCACGCCGGTGGCGGCGGCGGATGCGGTCGCCAATCTGCGAGTCATCGAGCGCATCTTCGAGGCTGCCGAGCGAGGCTGAGCGAGAGGGTCGACCCGCCGCTCAGCGGGCCGTTCCATCAAAGCGGGCGACGGCTGCCGCCCATGCTCCCGTGCCGCAGACCGAGCCTATCTCGCGGCCCCGCAGATCATCGGCCGCGATATGGATGCCTCCCCACAGGCGCGAGATGCCGGCCTGATCGGAGGCGTCGTAGTAGGTTGCCCATTGCAGGGAGACGTCTTCGGTCGGCCCATCCTCGTGGAGCAGACTCCCGGCGGGTATCAACCAGGTTCCCAGACCGCCCGGGAAGAAGGGGCTGCCTGTCATGGCGGTCAGGACCTCGGCGCCGGCACGGCTGAACGCGCTGTGACCCGACACGTATCCCGCGAACGAGGGCGTTACGAACGTCGGTCGCTGATACGGTACCCACTCCACCGCGCGGATCCAGCCGACGCCGCTCACCTGCGTCTTGGGATCGGCCGGACTTCCTCGCCAGGCATGGATAGCCACCTCGCCGATGTGGTCCGCCAATCCCGCGTGCCGCTGGCCGGGCGCGCTCGATTCGGCCGTCACGACTTCGACAAGGCCCGACACCAGCGGCAGCCCCTCGGGGTCGTAGGCCGGCCCGGACGGGTCGCTCGACTGGCCGAGACCGCCCATGTACCGAATCATGGAGATCGGCCGGACGGAGTCGTAGAACGACTTCACCCCCCAGGCTGCGATGGCCGCGTCATGGACCGCGCCATTCAAGGCCAGGTAGACCTTCACGTCCCACTCCAGGCGATCGACGACCGGACCCTGGCCACCGATGCGGTGCTCGATGTCGGGTGAGTCCGACACGTAGTTGGCGATCACATTCCAGTGACCGGGGGGCGTTTCGGAGGTCGGCCCATCGGCCCAGAACTCCGCGACCGCCCGCCCGAAATCGGCCTCCAGAACCCTGTCGGGGGCGTACGGCCCGCCGGTCACCGGGTTGGTCGGGTACCCGCCACCGTCGTTCGTCCCGAGCGTGTTATGGCCGCTCGAGGCCGGACCGATGTCGATGATCCTTCCGTCGGACGGGTCGAGTTTACTGCTGTAGCGGATCTCATCGATGGCGGCCTGTTTGAAGGCCACATCGGTAGCCGGATCTGCGAGGCGCGGGGGAGGTCCGGGGTCGATGGGCGTGCCCTGGGCCGAAGCGGGGAGCGCGAACGATGTGACGTGGCCCCATTGGGATCCGATGAAGGCCTGCACGTTGCCGGGAATCGGCAGGCCGTTCTGCGAGAGTTGCTGGCCGATGGAGAGCGGCTGCCACCGGTTCGGATCGCGCATGACGGTCCCGGGCTCCTTGACCACCATCGGCTCGTTCTGGGGGCGGTATGAGTCGTCGACGTACCGCTCCTGTTCCAGCGAGCCGTCATGGCGCCCGTACTCGATCACGGCGGCCGCGATCCGATTGCCGAGCGCAGACGGCGAACCGCCCTCCGTCGTCGTTTCCTCAGGCCGATAGCAGAGCGAGGCCATGGTGGCGTCGAGTTGCTCCCTGGCTGTAGCGAGGTCGGCGACTCCTGCGTAGCGCCACAGGAGGATCCGGTAGGCGGCGAAACTGATGGCAGCCTCGCGGGCCGTCTGCCGATCAGCCGCCTGAAGCTTCTCGGTGACGAAGACGCCGTCGGCATCGGGATCGTAGGCTGCCCAGGCGTCCCACATTGCCGCCGACATGTGGAACAGGTTGCGTGCGTGCTCGGTGGGGGCGGGCACGACCTGCCGGATCAGCCCGAGCAGCTGTTCGTCCCAGACGCGAGCCACCGAGTGACCGTCGAGATCGCCGCGAACGCATCCAGTGACGATGTACGGGAGACTCGCATCGCAGCGAGGCAGGGCCAGCAGCAGGGCAAGCAGGGCGACCACCTGGACCCCACGCCGGCCCCGCCATGAACGGTGTCGGCGCCGCAGCCTGTCGACCATGACCTCCTCGTCTCGCCCGGAGCAGCGGCACCATTATCGGTCTCGGGAACGATGCGGACCGGATCAGGCCGGACAAATCTACCCGATGTGATTCAATGCGGCCCGTGACCGGCGACCTCGAGCGATGGGACAAGCGGTGAGGCGGCGCCCGGCGACGCTGGCCCTCGCGGCGCTTGGCCTGACGGTCTTCGCGCTTGTGGCATGGGGCGTGCTACGCGGCCTCACGCCGGACGCGCCCCTCTCCGCCCTCGACCCGCCCAACTTCGTGGAAGAGGCCGCCGCGGCCGGTATCGATCACCGCTACGACGGGGACTTCATCTACTTCGTGGGCGGCGGAGTGGCAGTCTTTGACTGCAACGACGACGGGCGCCAGGAGATCTATCTCGCCGGAGGCGAGGCGCCGGCCGCCCTCTACCGGAACGAGAGCGAGCCCGGCGGCGCGCTGCACTTCAGCCCGGTTCCGCACGCGACGACCGATCTGACCCAGGTCACGGGCGCGTACCCACTCGACGTCGACAGTGATGGCCGGACCGACCTCGCGGTGCTGCGCTACGGCGAGAACGTCCTGCTGCGCGGGCTCGGTGACTGCCGATTCGAGCGGGCGAACGCGACCTGGCAGTTCGACGGGGGAAGCGTCTGGACCACCGCCTTCAGCGCAACGTGGGAGCGCGCCGCAGAATGGCCGACCGTCGCGATCGGCAACTACTTCGATCAGGAGAGCGACGACCGCGAACACCTCTGTCTCGACAGCGCGCTGATCCGCCCGAATCCGGCCGGCAACGGGTTTGGGCCGAGCGTGCCCCTGACACCGTCCTGGTGCCCACTGTCGATGCTGTTCAGTGACTGGAATCATTCCGGTCGGCGTGACCTGCGGGTTTCCAACGACCGCCACTACTACGTCGATTTCAGTGCGGGCGAGGAGCAGCTCTGGAAGGTCGAGCCGGGACGTCCTCCCAGCCTCTGGTCGCACGACCAGGGGTGGCAGACGGTACGAGTGTGGGGCATGGGGATCGCGAGCCAGGATCTGACCGGCGATGGCTTCCCGGAGGTCTTCCTCACCAGCCAGGGCGACAACAAGCTCCAGACCCTGGCCGATGGAACAACCGAGCCGCGCTACGACAACATCGCCCTGGAGCGTGGCGTGACCGCTCGGCGCCCGTTCGCGGGGGACGTGGAGATGCGTTCGACGGCCTGGCATGCCGAATTCCAGGACGTCAACAACGATGGGCTCATGGATCTCTTCATTTCAAAGGGCAACGTGGAGGCCCAGCCGGACTTCGCGGCGCTGGATCCCAGCAACCTGCTGCTCGGGCAGCCTGATGGCACGTTCATCGAACGCGCCGAGGCGGCCGGCGTCCTCAGCTTCTCGCGTGCCCGCGGAGCTGCGCTCGCCGACTTCAACCTCGACGGCATGCTGGACCTCATCGTCGTCAACCGGCGTGAAAATGTGAAGTTGTGGCGGAACGTCGGTTGGGGCGACGCGGACCACCCGACGAGGATGGGGAATTGGGTGGCGCTCGACCTGGCACAAGCGGGTCCCAACGGAGATGCAATCGGCGCCTGGGTCGAGGTCACGGTCGGTGACCGAACGATCTGGCACGAGGTCACCGTGGGCGGCGGCCACGTCGGCGGCCAGCTTGGCTGGATCCACATCGGGCTCGGATCCGCCGAGCGGGCCGACGTCGCCGTGCATTGGCCTGACGGTGAGGACGGACCGCGGCTGACCGTCGAGACCAACCGGTTCTACGTCATCGAGCGCGGTGCGACCGAGGCGCTCCCCTGGACGCCGGGGTGGAACTGAACCGATGGTGACGACGAAGCGTCCCAGGCTGGCCGACGTGTGGCTGCCCGAGTTCGGGAGGTCGGCCGTGATGCCGGAGCTCTCCCCGACGCTCTATCTGAATCGGCTTGAGCGACTGCGCGAAAAGGCGGAGGCGCGAGGGTACGGCCGGCTGGTCATTTACGCCGACCGTGAGCACAGCTCCAATCTCGCCTACTGCACTCGCACATCCCCGCCTACCTCGCACCGTTTCTGCTCCGGCAGGATCGCGCGATGACGATGGCGACGTAAGGCGCTCGACTGGCATGGACACGGTGCGATTCGCAAGTGGCTCACTTGAGGTGGAGGTGCTGCCCGGGGTCGGCGCTCGCCTCCACCGCCTGCGCGCGTTTGGCCACGACCTCCTGCGCACGCCTGATGACCCCACCGCCCACGTGGATGACCCGTTTGCCTGGGGAGCCTACGTGATGGCCCCGTGGTGCAACCGGATCGAACCCGGCCGGGTCAGGGTCGGACAGCAGCAGGTCGAGGTCGGCTCGAACTTCCCAGACGGCTCGGCGATTCACGGCCAGGTCTACGACCGTCGCTGGGTGTCGCGGGGTGACGGGATCTTTACGACGCGAGCGGGCGGCGACGGCTGGCCGTGGCACTACGAGGTTGTGCAGCGGATCGAGGTCGGTGACCGGTCGCTCCGGCTCGACTACCGGCTGATCAACCGGTCACCGCACCCGATGCCCGGCGGGCTGGGCATCCACCCATGGTTCATCAAGCCGGTCCTGGTCGCCATTCGAGGAGACGCAGTGCACCCGATGAACGCCGGGCGTCAGGGACCAGCCGAGCCGGTGGAGGGGCCCTTCGATCTGCGGGGCCTCAGATCAATGGGGCCGGACCTGGACGCGACCTGGACCAGCCTCGCGCCCCCGCAGGTCGAGCTCCGGTGGCCAGTCACGAGTGTGGCGGCGACGATGCGAATTACGGCGCCGACGACGTACGTGGTGGCGGCGAGTCCGGCCGACCGCGACGCCGTCGCCGTCGAGCCGCAGACCCACGCCGTCCAGGGGCTGTGGCGTCTGCTCAATGGTCACCCAGGCGGCCTGACCGTGCTGGATCCGGGACAGGAACTCACTCTCGGCGTCGAGCTGGAATTCGCGCTGGTCGCGCCGCACGGCCGCTGAGCCAGAGGTCTACGTCGCGGCGGCCAGGGCGGCGTCCAGCGCCGGGTCGCGATCAGGTTCCCAGCGTCGGCTTGACCACCATCAGGAAGACGATCACCGTCCACGCGGACATCAGCAGGACGCTGTTGCGCTTGACTACGGTGATCGCCTCGACCAACGCGGGTGGAGGTCCGGCAGGAGCGCCCGCTGCGGCGCCGGGAGGCGGCCCGCCGCTCGTCATCGCGACCACACGCTTGACGGCCGGCAACTGGACGAAGAGGGCGAACGCGTACGTCGCGACGTAGATCCCGATCGCCACCAGCAGCCAGCGAAATTCAGCCGAGAAGACGTCGAATTCGCCCGCCCAGATCATGCCGATTCCGGTCAGGCCGGATACCGCGACCAGGGGCACGGCGAACCGCTCGCTGATCGAGAGCGAGACTCGAGTGGCGAAGTTCGCATGCGCCGGCTCGCGTCCGCCCATCGCCCCAACCAAAGGGAAGGCGAAGGTTGGCCCCACCCCGACGATCGCGGCCAGGACGTGGATGAGGAGAAGCCACGGAAGGAGCTCAGGCATCGGCTTGGTTGACCTCGCTGCGACGTTGTCGGGTCGGTGGCAGCGGAGTCTACGACGCGGCGGATGTCCTGCGAGCGAGCAACGGCAACCTGCGGACCGGCGCCGGCGAGGCGTCGAGCGGCCGCCGAGAGGACGCCCACCTCCGACGACGTGCGCCCGTGGCGGAGAGGGTCACACGCGGCGCAGCTCTTGTCGCGCCGCCACGCCTACGGACGCGCACGGCCGTAGCTCCGCCTGGTGTCGCGGCGGGGTCCGCCGCCGATGGAGGTGCCCGAAGCGACCGGCCAGCGGCCGACGCTGGCGTGGCTGCGCGCCGGAGCGGGGTTGACGTGGCGTCGTGGAGCGCCACCCGGCCGGGAGCGGCCCATCGGCCGTCCCCCGCCCTGACCGGTCCGCAGGCGGATCGGCTCGGGGCGGATGTCGCGGTTGGGCTCGAACCCAGGAATGGTCTCGACCGGGATCAGACGGCCGAGCAGCCGCTCGACCTGGTGAACGAGCGGCGCCTCATCGACGCACACCAGCGAGACCGCCATCCCGTCGATACCGGCTCGGCCGGTGCGACCGATGCGGTGGACGTAGTCGGAGGGGACCATCGGCATCTCGTAGTTGACGACATGTGGCAGGGCGTCGATGTCGAGGCCACGCGAGGCCACCTCGGTGGCGATCAGCAGCGTGACCCGCCCGGCCTTGAAGTCGGCAAGGGCGCGGATGCGCTGTGGCTGGCTCTTGTTGCCGTGGATCGCCGCGACCGCAATGCCATCCCGCTCCAGCTGCTCAGCGAGCCGATTGGCCCCGTGTTTGGTACGGGTGAAGACCAGCGCCTGGTCGATCTTGCGTGACATCACGAGGTGACTGAGCAACTCTCGCTTGCGCTCGCGATCGACCGGGTGAATGACCTGCTCGATCAGCTCAGAGGGCTTGTTGCGAGCAGCGATCTGCACGAAGGCGGGACGGTCCAGCAGGCCATCGGCCAGGCGACGGATCTCATCGGAGAAGGTCGCCGAGAAGAGGAGGTTCTGCCGTCGCGCGGGCAGCAGCGCCATGATCTTTCGGATGTCACGGATGAAGCCCATGTCCAGCATCCGATCGGCCTCGTCGAGGACGAGGATCTCGATGCGGGACAGGTCAATCGTCCCCTGCCCGACGTGATCCAGCAGGCGGCCCGGCGTGGCGACCACGATCTCGGGGCCGGATCGGATGGCGCGCACCTGGGGAAAGAAGCCGACGCCCCCATAGATGGTCGTCGAGCGAACACGCTTATGGATACCGTAGGTGCGGACGCTCTCCTCGACCTGCATCGCGAGTTCGCGGGTGGGGACAAGGACGAGGGCGCGGATGTGCCGCCAGTCGCCGACACGCGAGGCGTGCAGGCGCTGCAGCATCGGGAGGACGAACGCGGCCGTCTTGCCGGTGCCGGTCTGGGCGCCGGCCAGCAGGTCCCGGCCGGCGAGGACCAGCGGAATCGCTTCGTTCTGAACGGGGGTCGGCTCGGTGTAGCCGGAATCCGCGACAGCGCGGAGCAGATCGGGCGTCAGCCCGAGTTGAGTGAATGACACGGTGGAATAGCTCCTGACGAGGCCCTCCCGCTTGCAGCGGGGCCCGGTCAGGGCGAGGGGTGAATCGGGGTCTTGCGGAAATGCCGAGGCGCAGACCGGTGCGCCTGAGGAGCCCGAGGAAGTTCGCAGTGTAGCACACGCGTTCGATACGCTCGAGACTGCCCGATTCGCGACCTGCCAACCGCAGTCCAGCCGCAGTGGAAGACCGATACTGTTGGCGCCATGACCGGGTGGCTCGCCCCCGACAAGCGTCTGACGACCTGGGTCGTCCTGGGCGGAGCCGCACTGCTCGTCGCCGTGGCGATCCTGCTGGCTGGGAGCCTTGTCCTAACGCGACCGGTGGCCGATTCGAGCTCGCCCTCGCCTTCGCCATCGGCATCCGCGAGCGAGGTTTCCGGGGAGCCGTCGGCCTCGGTCTCCGTTTCTCCGCAGGCAACGCCCGCGCCCGGCGAGACGCCGATAGCCTCCTACTTCGGGCCGTTCGCGGCCATCGTCCTCGTGGAGGACCTTCGCCTCCGGTCGGAGCCCGGGCTCTCCGGAACCCCGATCGCCGCTTTCCATGCCGACGATGTGGTTCAGATCATGTCCGAACCTGTCGAGGCGGACGGCGACGAGTGGTACAACGTTCTCGGCCGCGACAACGTGGTCGGATGGGTCTCCGCTGGACCGCCGTCCGATCCCTACCTTGACCTCCGCAGCAGGCTACCCACCAACACACCCGGGTATCTCTGGGATGTCGCGGCGGGTCCGAACGGCTTCCTGGCGTGGGGATCGGAGCCCAGACGCTCGGACGAGCCGGAGCGTCCGGTGCTGCTGGCGTCGAGCGACGGCGGTGTATGGCAGCGCACCTCGCTGCCCACCGCAGCGGCAGCGAACATTCGTGGCGCTGCCTGGGGACCCTCCGGCTGGATCATCGCGACAAGGAGCCCGACCGGCACCGAAGCGGGAGCGCTCTGGCGATCCGAGGACGGCACGTCCTGGACACCGCTCCCTGCATTTGACCGTCCAGGAATCGCGCCCGGCGGCGTAGTCGCCTCGACAACGGGCTACCTGATGACTGCCGTCGACGGCCCCGGGGGCTGGTACGACTCCTACTTCTCTGTCGACGGCCAAGCGTGGCAACGGGTGGGCTTCCCGGAGATCCGCCCGGAGATCTCCCCGGAACATGTCACTGGATGGGGCGTCGTTCCAGTCCCGCAGGGGTTCTTGTCGTGGGTCACCGCCCCGGATATCACGCGCCTGTTCTTCGCCCGTGACGGTCAGGGCTGGGGGACCACGGGCGGATCTCTCCCCGGCTCGGCCAATTCCTCGCCGCTGTTCGCGATCCTCGGCAACCGTATCATCGCGGTCGTGACGGACCACGCCACCGGCGCACAGAGCATCTGGCGCGCCACGCTGCCTGAACCGACCCTGACCTGGACCCGACAGACCGCGGCGGAATCGATCATGGCCGATACGACGCTTACCGCATTGGTCTCGAATGGCTCGACGCTCCTGCTCAGCGGCTATGACCGGTCGGGCGCGCCTGCGCGATTGTGGCGAAGCACGGACGGAGCAACGTGGAGCGAGGTGAGTGGCGACACTCGGTTCGGTGGCGTGATGCCGTGGGCCATCGCGGGCGGCGACGCGGGATTTGCCGGCATCGGCAGAGTGTTGACCCCCGCCGGTGCCAACCCGGTCCTGTGGCACTCGACCGATGGCCTCGCCTGGCGCGGCGAAACCGATCCCGTGCTCGGCGTGGTCGCGACCTCCGTTATCGGCAGTTGCCCGGAGCTCCCGGCGACGCAGATCGACTGGATGGCGATTCCCGGTTCGGTGGCAGCGGAGTGCTTCGGCGACACACCGATCACGTTCACCGGCTGGCTCACCGCCAGCGACGGATGCGGCGGCTACTCCCCCGGCACCTGGGAACCCGCCTGGCTCGTGAGCATCGGGGCCACGTACGAAATCATGCTCACGCCCTTCGAAGCGCCGTACGCCGGGTGTGGCTCAGCCGCGCGTCATCCGACGCTCCTGTCTCTTCCGGACCAGCAGCAGTGGGTGACGCTGACCGGCCATTATGACGACCCGGCGGCGCGCACCTGCCACTGGTCACCGGATCTGTTGTACCCCGGCGCCTACAGCGATCCCGCCGCCCTGGTCGTGCGCTGCCAGGGCCAATTCGTGGCAACCCGGTTGGTGCCGGTGGCTCCCTAGGGAAGGGTCGTCGGGACTCTCCACAGCAGGCCGTCGGTGTAGCCGGTCACCCACAGGTCGCCGGCACCCGGCTGAACCACCGCCAGGCCGGTGTAGATGGCGTACGAGCCCACGATTTCGCCCGTCGCGAGGTCGATCTTGCTGAGCAGGCCACCCTCCTGGTTGGTGACCCACACGAAGCCCGCGGCAATGGCGACCTCGCCGGGCTGGCCTCCGAGCTCGAGGCGCAGCCGCACTTCGTTGGTGACCGCGTCGATCTTGGCCAGGCTGCCGTCCACGTGCGTCACCCATACAGCCGTCTCGTCGGCGGCGACCCAGAGCGGCCCGTCGCCGGACGCAATCCGCGCCACCACTTCGTTGGTCGCCGGATCAATGCGAACCACCTCGTCCACCCCTTCGGCGGCCACCCACACGGCAGCCGCTGTGACGGCGATACCCGATGCCGGCGCGCCTACCGCGACCACGGCGACCGATTCGTTCGTCGCAGGGTTCACCCGCACGGCGCGGCCAGAGTCGCGGTCGACGAACCAGATCGAATCCGCGCCGGCGTCGACATCCCAGATCTGGCCGCGGCTGACCAATGCCTCGCCGACCTCCACGAGCGTATCCGCATCGCGCTTGACGAGGAAGCGGACGTTCCGCTCCGCATCAAACAGGTAGCCGTCCCGGTAGGTGATGGCGCACGGCGAGGAGCCGACGTTGGTCCGTGACAGGATCGTGTTCGTCGTGGCGTCGATGGTGAGGATCTCGTTGCGGCGCAGATCGGTCACCCAGATCGTCGACTCGTGGCCGGCAATGCCGCATGGTTGGCGACCGATGGTGAACTGGGCCGCTGCCGGATGGCCGGACGGCGGCGGATTCGCCGTCTCGACCGCTTCCGGCGCGGACGTGGCGGAGGTCGCCACGGATGGAGACCCGCGCTCGGAGCCAGGGAGGAAGCTGGCCGAGGACGCGGGGCTGCCAGAACTGCAGGCGCCGAGCGCCAACACGCTCACGACCATGACGCCAAGCCACCAGCGTGGCGGGCGTGCGGGGCCGAAGACAGTTCGAGCGGTCATCACCACCAAGACCGATGACCGGCCCCCGATGTGACGAGAGGCTACCGACAGGGGCTGAGCACCGTGCCGGCGAGCGCGTCCGCGTCGAGCGAGGCTTCCTCGGGGACGCCGTCGAAGACCACGGTGGTGGCAATCGGCCGGCTGATCCGGACGGAAAGATCCTGGCGCACTTCGCCCGCGATCGGCGAAGAGGGACCGGCGGCCTCGCGCTGGCCGTTGAAGACGACGCTCCATGCGTCCCCGAGCGGGACCGCCATGTAGGCGATACGGCAGCCGGCGACCGGAATCTCCAGGATCACCGCCCCTGCCCCGGCACCAGATCTGACCTCGAGCAACTCCGTGGCCGGTCGGTAGTTGCGCACGACGATGTGCAACCGAAATGTCGCCTCGGGAGAGGCAGCGGCCGCCGGCGGCGCTCCGACGCGGAGGTAGCCCGACTGGGCGGCAAGCAGGACCACGCCGGCAATCGCGGCGGCTGCCATGAGCCGGAGCACCGACTCCGTTCCGAGCCGGGGGCCGGCGGCCGGCCCCGCCTCCAGCGCGGTAACCGGAAGTGGAGCGGTCACCAGTGACTGCGCAGCGGCGCGGAGCTGTCCATCGAAGCGCGGCACCTGCGCCAGCCCAGCCTGGCACGCGTCGCACGTTTCGGCGTGGCGCCGCTGGTCGTCAGTCAGTGATCCGTCGAGCGCGGCCTCGAAGACCGCCGCGGTCAACTCGCACCGGGTCGTCAACCGGACCTCCGCCACTCGGCCGCGAGCTTGCGCCGCGTGCGCGACGCGATCTTCCGCGCGTTCTCCGGGGAGATCGACAGCAGCCTCGCGATCTCGTCGAACGCGTAGCCGTGCCCGTAGTGGAGCACCGTCACGGTGCGCTCGCGCGGCGGCAACCGCTCGAGCATGTCGCGCAGGCCGAGGTCGCCGCCCTGGTATGCCTGTGCGGGCAACAGCGCCGGGAGAAGTCTGCGGAGCGTCCCGCCGCGCGCATGGTGCGAGTAGCACAGGTTGACGGCGATGCGGGTCACCCACCCCTCGAGTGCGGCCGACTCCCGCAGGGTGCGCAGGTTGTGCCGGGCGCGCAGGTAGGTCTCCTGCACGATGTCCTCAGCCTCGTCCGACCCCACCAGCCCACCGCAGATCGCCAGCAGCCGGCCGCGCATCAGGCTGAACTGCTCGCCGAAGTCGGCGTCAGACAGCGGTCGGTCGCCTGTTCTCGTAGTTGTCGCCCCAAGATGGCCACGGTACACAGACAGGACCAACGCCCGCCTCAGTTCGTGACAGCCGCCCCGACGGTTGATGGTCGCCGGCGGAGGCGCGCCTTGACGCCGTCGACCAGCGAATAGACCACCGGAACCACGATCAGCGTCAGGAAGGTCGAGCTCAGCAGGCCGCCGATCACGACCGTGCCGAGCTCGGCGGCGATGATCGACCCCTCGTTGAACCCTGCCGCCAACGGCACGAGGGCCAGGATGGTGGCGATGGCAGTCATCAGGATCGGCCTGACCCTGGTCTTGCCACCCTCCACCAGCGCGTCGCGGGTCGAATGCCCATCGGCCTTCAAACGCTCGACCAGGTCGAGCAGCACGATCGCGTTGGTCACCACGATCCCGATCAGCATCAGGAAGCCGATCAGCGCGCTCACCCCGATCGGGCGGCCGGTCAGCACCAGCGCCGGGAAGGCACCGATGGTGGCCAGCGGCAGGCTAAAGAGGATGATGAACGGGGTGATCAGCGAGTTGAAGGTGAAGACCAGCATCACGAAGACGAGCAGGATGGCGATCCCCATGGCGGCGAAGAGGCCGCCGAACGCCTCCGCCTGCTGCTGCGACACGCCGGCCAGCTCCACGCTGACGCCGGCCGGGATCGCCCCCGACGCCTTCAGGTCGTCGATCACGGCCTGGACCGATGCCGACACGGCCCCGGTGTCCTCGCTAGTGATCTCCGCCTTGACCGATGCCGACGGGGCCTGATCGATCCGGGTGATGGTGCCCTGCACCTCGACCTGCTCCACGGTGGCGACCGTGCCCAGCGAGGCCCGGGCGACGGTGCCGACCGGCAGCGACTCGAGGTCCGCGAGCGAAGCCGTCGCGGCGGGGTCGATCCGGACCACGACGTCGAGCGGGTCGGAGTCGGGGAACTGGATGCGGCTGACGGTCTGCCCGGTGAGCGCTCCGCGCACCTCGGCCCCGATCTGCGCGGCAGTGGTGCCGAGCGCAACCGCCTTGTTCGGATCGACGCGGACCTGGATCTCCGGCGCGGCCCGGACCAGGTCGGTGGTCAGGTTGGTGAATCCCGACAGGTCGCCCAGCGCGTCCATCAGCGCTGCAGTGGCCGTTTCCACCTGCCCAGGGTCGCTGGCGGTGACGATCACCGTCAGGGCATTGCTCGTCGCACCGCCCTGTTGACCGACGGCCACGTCGAAGCCGTCCCCGCGGACCGGATCGAGATCCTCGGCGAGTGTGACCGCGTACTCGACCAGGTCAACGGTGGAGTCCAGGCGGACGGTGAGTACGGCGCTGTTGGCGGGTCGCCCGCTCTGCGCCGCGAAGAGCGTCTGAAAGCCGGTATCACCCTCGCCGGGCACGGTGGTCTGGACCTGTTCGACCATCGGGTCGTCGATGAGGATCGCCTCCGCCTCGATGGCGCGCTCGAGCACGGCCGCCGAACTGGCCCCAGAGGGTGGTGCGACGGTGACGCGCAGGATCTTCTCCGACCCAGAGCTGAGGAACTGGGTCGGCAGGAGCGGCACGAGTGCCAGCGAGCCGACAAAGAGCGCGGCCGAGAGGGCGACCACGCCGAGCTTCGTCCATCGGTTGCGGAGTGCGAACCGGATCGTCGGGTCGTAGACGTGCACCCACAGGGAGTTACGCGGCTCGCCGGTCTCGTCGACCGCGGTGCTCACCCGACCCATCAGCAGGTAGGCAAGTACCGGGATCACCGTCAGGGCCACGAACAGCGAGCCGACCAGGGCGAACGTGACGGTCAGCGCGAAGGGCAGGAAGAACTGGCTGATGAAGCCGCCGGCGAACCCGAGCGGCATGAAGACCGCGACGGTGGTGAGCGTGCTGGCCGTGATCGCCGAGGCCACTTCGCGGGGTCCGCGGAGCACGGCGGTCATCCGGTCGTCGCCCAGCGCCCGATGCCGGTAGATGTTCTCGAGCACCACGATCGAGTCGTCCACCACCCGCCCCACCGCAACCGCCAGGCCACCCAGGGTCATGATGTTGATGCTGATCCCACTGAACTGCATGCCGACCAGGGCGATCAGCAGCGACAGGGGGATGCTCACCGCGGCCACGAAGGTGGAGCGCAGACTGAACAGGAACAGGAAGATGGTGACCACGGCGAAGATGGCGCCGAGGCCGCCCTCGCGGAGCAGGCCGTCGCGCGAATCGATGATGAAGACTGACTGGTCCGCGATGGTGGAGACGGTCAGCGAATCGGTGTGGCGCGCGGCGATCTCATCGAGGAGCGCCTGCGCGGCCTGGGCCACCTCGACCGTGTTCGCATCCTGGGTCTTCGAGACGGTAAGGCTCAGGGCCGGTTTGCCGTCACTCCTGCCGTAGCCGGTCGTCGCCTGGGCCACGATCTCGACCGTGCCGAGGTCGGCCAGCGTGATCGGCTGCGGGAACGCCGGTGCGTCGGTCGGACCTCCGGGCGCGGGCTGCCGGACCCCGACCACCAGGTCGCGAACCTCGGCGACCGATGCGAAGCGACCGATGGTGGTGACCGGGATGGTCTGCTCACCGGTGTTCAGGCCGCCCCCGGGGAAGGTCAGGTTGTTGGCGGTCAACAGGCCGATCACCTGCTGGGTCGAGATGCCGGCATCGGCGAGCTTGACCGGATCGAGGGTGATCAGCAGCCGCTCCTGGAGGCCGCCGGTGAGCTCGACGGCGGCGACGCCGGAGATCGCGGATAGCTCCGGGACGATCTCCTCCCGGGCGATGCGCGCCGCCGCCTCCAGGCCGTCGGCGCTCGTGGCGCTGATCGAGCTGAAGAGGACCGGCGTCGAATTGATGTTGAACGGCGTCACCTGCGGCGTCACCGAAGCGGGTAGCCCCGCGGTCGCCAGGTTCTCCTCGATCAGCGAGGTGACCTCGCGGACATCGGTCCCGTAGTCGAACTCGGCAATCACCAGGGCGATTGAGTTGGCCGATGTCGACTGGATCGTGTCGATGCCGGGGATCGCTCCAATGGCGCGCTCGATCGGCTTGGCCACCTGCTCGGTGACATCCGCGGCACCGGCACCGGGATACGGCGCAATGACGGTCACGATCGGGAACTCGACGTCGGGGACGAGCTCCTGCTTCAGGCTCCCCCAGGCGAGGAGCCCGGCCAAGAATAGGCCGCCGGCGAGGAGAAGGACGACGCTGCGCTTGGCAACCGCAAGCTCACTGAATCGGTGCACGAGGGAGGCTCCTGACGGTGGTCGCGGATGCTGCCCGGGCGGCGAGGTGGCTTCGCGCCCGCGCACCGCAGGGGTGAATTGGCTGCCGGTAAGGGTAGCATCGGGGTATGGAGTTCGCCGACCTCGTCATCAGCGGCGCCACCGTCGAGACCATGACGGGCCGCCCCACGCGCGCCAACGCCGTCGCTGTCCGCGCAGGGCGCATCGTGGCGGTCGGAACGCGGCGGGATGTGCAAACGTTGGCCGGGCCGGCGACCCGCAGCATCGCGCTCGACGGCGAGACGCTGCTTCCCGGATTCCAGGACGCGCACGTTCACCCGATCCACGGCGGGCTGTCCGCGGCGCTGTGCGACCTGCACGACCTCGACGATGCCCGCGCCTACCCGGATCGAATCGCGGCCTACGCGGCCGCGCACCCCGATCGCGAGTGGATCAGTGGCAGCGGCTGGGCGATGTCCGCCTTTCCCGGCGGAAACCCGGGTCGAAGCGCCCTCGACGCGATCGTTCCCGACCGGCCCGTCTTCCTGGCCTCTCGCGACGGCCACTCCGCCTGGGTCAACAGCCGCGCGCTGCAGCTCGCCGGGATCACGGCCGCCACCCCCGATCCGATTGACGGGCGAATCGAGCGGGACGCCAAAGGGGAGCCGGCCGGCACGCTGCACGAAGGGGCGGCAAACCTGGTCGAGGTGCTGATCCCGACGCCCACCGCCGGCGACCTGGACGCCGCGCTCGCCGAAGCGCAGCGCTACCTCCACTCGCTGGGCATCACCGCCTGGCAGGACGCGTGGAACCGCGCGGCCGAGCTGGCCGCTTACCGCCGCGCAGTTGCGGAGGAACGGCTCACCATGCGGGTCGTGGCCGCGCAGCTCTGGGATAACGGCCGCGGCCCGGAGCAGATCGCCGACCTGATCCGCGAGCGCGATACGCCGGTCGCTGCGCCACCCGATCGGTTTCGCGCGGACAGCGTCAAGTTCTTCGTGGACGGCATCATCGAGAACGGTACCGCGCTGCTGACCGAGCCCTACCTCGGCCCTGACGGCAACGTCACCGAGAACCGCGGCATCCCCATGATTCCGCCGGACGAGCTGCGGGCGGCAGTTTCAGAGCTGGATCGGCTCGGCTTCCAGTGCCACTTCCACGCCATCGGCGACGGCGGCGTGCGGCTCGCCCTCGACGCGATCGAGGGCGCCGTGGCCGCCAACGGACGCACCGATGGCCGGCACCACATCGCCCACATCGAGCTGATCCAACCCGCCGACATCCCGCGCTTTGCGGCGATCGGCGCCACCGCGAACATGCAGCCGCTCTGGGCCTCCCACGACAACCAGATGCGCGACCTGCGCATCCCCGTCCTCGGCCCCCTGCGGACCGCCTGGCAATACCCGTTCGGCGGCCTGCTGCGGAGTGGTGCGCGGCTCGCCGGCGGCAGCGACTGGACCGTGTCGTCGCCCAACCCGCTGCTCGAGATGGAGGTGGCGGTCACCAGGGTGGATCCTGATGCCCGCCACAATCCCCCATTCCTGCCCGATGAGCGCCTGCCGCTGGACGCCGCACTGGCTGCGTTCACCATCGGCTCCGCGTACGTCAACCACCTCGACCACCTGACCGGCACCCTGGAGGCCGGCAAGGCGGCGGACATGGTCGTGCTGGACCGCAACCTGCGGGCCTCCGATGCCGGACCGATCGGCGACGCGCGGGTCGCGCTCACCCTTGCCGAGGGGACCGAGGTCTACTCCGGCTGACGCCGGTCTGGACCGCGCGCTGGGATCGGTCTAGGCTGACTCCATGAAGGGCGATCGGGTCGAGGCGGTGGTGGACACGGGCCAGGGGACGCAGACCTTCGTGATCGAGGCGACGCGCGCCGGGCGGCGCATCGAGGTAGCCACTGCCCGGGGCGTGGTCGAGGTGAGCGAGGTAACTCGTGGCGGCACGCCGGTGCGCACCGGCCGCTTCATGTCGAGCCGGCTGATCGCCCTGGTCGAGCACCCCGCACACGAGGGGCGAGAGGCATCGGTAGAGATCTCCACGCGTCGGAGGATCACGACCGGCAGCGAGGTCAGCTGACCCCGCCGAGTCAGGTTGTGCGAGCAGCCCCGGGTCGACGCCCGAGCAGGAAGACCAGCAGGGCCGCCAGGCTGGCCAGGCCTCCCACCACCGCGAGCGCAGCCGACCGACCGAAGATGACCCGGCCGCCCTCCGCGACCTCCACCGTTGGCGCCAGCGCGAACACCAGGGTCCCGCCCTGCGCGACGCGAATTCTCCGCGCGATGGCAAAGCCCGATCCGGCCGACTCCATGTTCACGGTGCCCGCCGAAACGATCGCCTGGGCACCACCCTGCTGAATCGTCGTATCGCCTCCCGACACGATCACGGCGGCTCCTGCCTGCCGCACCTCAAGTCCGCCCCCGGCGAAAATGCTGCGGACGAAAGCCCGCTCGACCGTGACGTCGTCGGCAGCCACCGCCACTCCCACCAGGGCATTCTTCAGCTCAACATCCACCCCGCGCACCAGGCCGGTGACCGAGATCAGCGGGCGAGTCCCCGCCGTCTCTTCGGGGACTGTCTCAACCGGTGCCTCAATCTCCTCAGCGGCGGTCTCCCCGATCGCTGTCTGAACATCCAACTCCGCGACCACTTCTCACCTCGTCTTCCACGAATTTCACCGCTTGAAGCGTCGTGGATCGGCTTCGGTGCTGCCAGTGCCGGTCGGCCCGAACGGGTAGGCCGGGTCGGCCGGGTCCCGGGCGGGGGTCCGCCGCAAACGACCGAGGTCCCGCCGCAGGGATGCCGTTCGGCCCTTGCCCGCCCGCGCGAGTGGGGGCACCCTCGAGGTGATGAGTGCACTCAGCGTGAACACGCGCAGCAGACAGGCAATCGCTGCGCAAGACGCCGCCTTCACGCCACTGGAGATCGCCAGCGACCGATGCAAGGGCTGTGAACTGTGCGTGGCAGCCTGCCCATACCACCTCCTCGCCCTCGATCGTGACGTGGTGAACGCGCTCGGCTACCACCCGATCGAGTTGCACGACGCCCCGAGCTGCACGAGCTGCGCATTCTGCGCGCGGGTCTGCCCCGATGCCGTCTTCACCGTCTACGCCCCACCGAAGCGCGAGGCCGCCAAATGACCGCCACCGTCGAGCGAGCCCCTACTGAAGGAGCGACAGGCTCGAAGCGCTCGCGCATCCTGATGAAGGGCAACGAGGCGATCGCCGAGGCGGCCATCCAGGCCGGCTGTGATGCGTACTTCGGCTACCCGATCACCCCGCAGGCCGAGCTGCTGGAATGGATGGCGAGGCGCATGCCGGAACTCGGCAGGGTCTTCGTCCAGGCCGAGAGCGAGCTCGGGGCCATCAACATGGGTCTCGGCGCAGCCGCGACCGGGGCACGCGTGCTCGTCAGCTCGTCGAGCCCGGGGATGAGCCTGATGGCCGAGGCGATGAGCTACATGGCGGGTTCCCAGACGCCCATCGTGCTGGTCAATGTCATGCGCGGCGGACCGGGCCTGGGCAGTATCGGTCCGAGCCAGAGCGACTACTTCCAGGCGGTGAAGGGCCATGGCCACGGCGACTACAAGGTCCCGGTCCTGGCGCCCGCATCGATCGGCGAGGCGGTGGAACTGGTGGCGACCGCGTTCGAACTCGCCGAGCGGTATCGGACGCCGGTGATCCTGCTTGCCGACGGGATCCTGGGACAGGCGATGGAGCCGATCGAGCCGCAGTTCCGTCATCCGCCGCGCCAGGAGTTCGACTGGGCGCTCACCGGGGCCGATGGTCGGCCGCCGCGGGTCCTTCGCTCCCTGCACCTGCTGCCGGAGCGACTCGAGGAGCACAACAACGTGCTGCAGGCCAAGTTCCGCGAGATCGCGCGCAACGAGGTTCGCTGGGCCGGAGAGCAGCTCGAGGACGCCGATCTGGCGGTGGTCGCCTACGGGACAGCCGCGCGGATCGCGCATTCGGCGATGAGGAAGGCGCGACAGGAGGGAATCCGCGTGGGGCTCTTCCGGCCGATCACGCTCTGGCCGTTCCCCGAACCTCAGCTGCGCGAGTTGGCGTCGCGCCCAACCGCGATGCTGGTCGTGGAGCTGTCGGCCGGCCAGATGGTCGAGGATGTCCGGCTCGCGGTGGAGGGACGCTGCCCGGTCGCTTTCCATGGCCGGACCGGTGGGATGCTGCCGACGCCGGATGAAGTGCTGGCGGAGCTCCGCCGGCTCGACGCGACGGTTCGCGCGGGCGGTGCCACATGACCGCTGTCGCCACTCCTCCGCGGGTCATCGCCAGCCGCCCCGAGTTGCTCACCGACCGCTCGACACACTACTGCCCCGGCTGCGGGCACGGCATCATCCACCGCCTGCTCGCGGAGGTGCTCGAGGAACTCGAGCTTGCGCCGCGCACGATCGCGGTGGCCCCCGTCGGCTGCGCCGTCTTCGCGTATGACTACCTGCAGCTGGACTGGGTCGAGGCACCGCACGGACGCGCGCCGGCCGTGGCGACCGGGATCCGCCGGGTACGCCCCGACAGCTTCGTGCTCACCTACCAGGGCGACGGCGACCTGGCGGCGATCGGGACCGCCGAGATCATCCACGCCGCCGGGCGCGGCGAGCTGATCACGGCCATCTTCGTCAACAACGGGATCTACGGCATGACCGGCGGCCAGATGGCCCCAACGACGCTGCTCGGGCAGCACACCACGTCGACCCCGACCGGTCGCGAGGCCGGCGCCGCGGGCTTCCCGATCCCGATGACCGAGATGCTCGCCATCCTGCCCGGCGTGACCTACGCCGCCCGCGGCTCGGTCAGCGACCCGCCGCACATCGGCAAGACCAAGGCCATGATCAAGCGCGCCTGCAAAGCCCAGCTGGATGGCGCCGGTTTCGCGATCGTCGAGATCCTGTCGAACTGCCCGGTCGGTTGGGGGATGACCGCAGTCGAATCGATGGAGCACCTGTCGGAGGTCGAGAAGGTGTACCCGCTGGGCGTCCTTGTGGACCGATCCGCACCGGCGCGACAGCCCGCTGCAGCGGAGGGCGCCTGAGATGGAGCGCTCGGTCGTCTTCGCCGGGTTCGGCGGGCAGGGGCTCCTCTTCGCCGGGCAGATCCTCGCCCGGGCGGCAATCGCCGATGGACTGGAGGCGTTCTGGATTCCGTCGTACGGCCCTGAGATGCGCGGCGGAACCGCCTCGTGCACCGTCATCGTTGCTGACGAGGAGATCGGGTCGCCCGTCGTCGACCGTTACGACGCGGCAGTCGTGATGAATCCCCCGTCGCTCGCCAGGTTCGGACCCCGCGTGGCGGACGGCGGGCTGCTGATCGCCAATGCGTCCTTGCTGGGCGACGCGAGCGCGGAACGGCCGGAGATCGACGAGCTGCGCGTCCCCTGCACGGAGCTGGCGGCGAGCGCCGGTGACGACAAGCTGGTGAGCGTGGTGGCCCTGGGCGCACTGGTCGGGCGACTCGGCTGGGTCACGCGCGAATCGGTGATCGAGGCCATCCGCGAGGTCGTCGGCGTCAAGCGTCCGGAGATCCTGGAGGCCGATCTGGGGGCCTTCGAGGCGGGCGTTCGGGCAGGCGCCGTCGCCGTTCCCGTCTAGGCGCGCCCCAGCAGGTCGCTCCCCAGGGCGGCCATCCAGGCACACAGTGCCAGCGTCAGTACGCCGCTGACGATGCCGGTCGCCATGCCTGGCAGTGCGAGGCTGACCGCGGTGGTCAGCGCGCTCATCACCAGCACGCCGGCGAGCAGGAATCCGACCATCGGCGACGGAACGCCAAACGACCAGGCGGTCCAGATCGTCGCCAGCGCCCAGAGCAGGAACGGGGTGATGCCGACCCCGCCGGTGAGGAACGACGTGTTAAGCGAGATGACGCCTACGACCAGCAGGAGCTGACCGACCGCGACCAGCACCAGGCCCGCGATCGCCAGCCAGCTCAGGATGCTGAACCACCAGCCGGCCTCGTCTCCCGCGAGCAGCAGGACGGCGAGGACCGGCAGGATGAGCAGGAGCGTCGTC
>JAOUHE010000231.1 GCA_029865285.1 Chloroflexota bacterium | reverse complement strand
GGGAGTGTCCTGACGGATGATCCACTCGCCGGCCGGGTAGGTGCGGCGGACGCCCTGCTCGGCCAGGCGCTTGATGATCTTGGGGTCGAGGTCATGGAGCAGTGGAGCCGCGGCGAGGGTCTTCTCGAGGTCCATGCGATCTCCTCAGGGCGCAGTCGAGACGGCGGGTAGGGTCAATATCGTAATCCAGGCCAGCCGTTTCGCCTATCCCCCCAGCGCTGCCTCCGGGCATTGCGCAGTGTCGGCCACATGACCGGCCCGCTGTCCGCCGACCGCTAGCCAGGGCGTCGGCGGAGGTCCAGACTCCAGTGATCACAAGGCCGGCCGTGGGGCGGTCACGATGAGGAGGTCCAAAGCCATGAACGCATCACAGGAGAGTCTGGCTCTCACCGTCGGCGATCAGCAACAGATCGTGCCGATGACGTTTTCCGATCGGGGGGCCGAGGAGCGGTTCCGCGCGGCGTTGAACGACAACGCCCGCAAGGCCCTTTCCGTGCGTATCACACCCGCTCCGGAGTCCGATGTTCAGGGTCACGAGTTTGACGCCAGCCTGAAATCGGTCTGGCTCAAGGTTCAGCTCGACGATGACGACACCGAGGGGCACGCCATCAGCGTGCGCTTCCCGACTGCCCAGGACGCGGACAACTTCCGCCGCAACCTGCTTGCGGCCGGCGTCCTCGTCGGTGCGATGATCGTTGGCTCGGCTGGCGCCATGGCCATCGGCAACAACCCTGCGGCGCCGGGCGTGAGCGCCCCGGTCCAGCGGCCCGCAATCAACCAGCCGGTGAATGGCACCGGCATCGGGGATCTGGCAGCGGGCAGCAGCGCAAGTGCCGCATCGGCCAGCATTGCCACCGGGATCAACCCTGCCACAGGCAAGCCGTGGCGGAGCGGATTCCAAGAGGGGGTCGACTTTCAGGCGGGTGCTGCGGGTGCGGCAGCCGCAGCGGCAACCGGGATCGACCCCGTCACCGGGAAGCCGTGGCAGAGTGGATTCCAGGAGGGAGCGGACGCTGCTTCGGCTGGGGCTGCCGATGCGGGCCTCTCCGGGTCTTCGTCGGTCGAGCGTCCAGCAGGCAGCGGCCCGTTGGAGGGCGCCGAGTAGGCCTGTCGGCATGACGCATCACGGGTCACCTCCTCGCTCTACACTCCGCGCAGGAGGTGACCCGTGGGCGACAAGACACCCAAGCGACCACCCAAGCCGAAGCAGCCGAAGAAGCCAAAGACCTAGCCCGTTCCCGTTGTTGGGCGGCTTCGCAGGGGGCTTCGCCCGTGGATCAGGCGTCGGGCTGATATTCAGGGTGACGCTCGACAAAGGCGCGGAGGAACGGGCACACAATCAGCACCTTGAGACCGCTGGCCCGTGCCCCGTCCAGGGCTCCGGCGACATGCCGATTGCCGACGCCGCGTCCCGCGTACGTCGGATCGACCTCGGTATGCACCAGGATCCGGCGGCCTCGCCGGTCGAGATAGTCCACGAAGCCGGCCACGTTGCCGTCCAGGATCCCCTCGTAGCGACGCGCGGCGGGGTTGTCCCGGATCGTGGCCGCGCTTGGAGACTGCTCTGGAGCCATGTGTCGGGCAGCCTACCGTGACGTGCCGCAAGCCGTGTTGCGCCCGAGTCCAGGTGCGCCCCTAGGTCTCGGGTTCGCCCGCCGGCGGCAGGTTCCACCGCTCCATGTACCGGCCGTCGGGGTCGCCAAAGCCTACGCGCCGATAGAGCTCATGCGCGTCGCGCGTGTGGAGCCCCCACTTGCGGATGTGCGTGAGCGAACCTTCGGTGAGCGCGAACTCCATCAGCTTCACTCCCAGCCCGCGTCCGCGGTGCTCCGCCAGGACGTACACGTCCGCGACGTAGGCGACGGTGTGCCGGTCCGACACGATCCGCACGAAGCCAACCTGCTCCCTGTCGTGGTACAGGCCGACCACCCGCGCTGCATCGGCGATGGTTGCGTCCACGACCTCGCGAGAACGCCCGATCGCCCAGTAAGCCTCGGTACTCAGGAATCGGTGGACCGCCCCGTGGTCGACGCGCGTCGGATCGTCGTCAAGTTCGTACCCGTCGCCAAGGTCGCGTCGCATCGCGCAACTCTAGCCGCGCTCTTGGCGCTCGGGGGGACTCCCGCTAGAGTCCTGTGATGCGCGAATCGCTGTTCGCCGACTCACGCCCGGACTCGGCGACGATCCTCGCCTTCGGCGGCGTTGTCCTGCTCGGTGGCGCCAACGCCATCGCGGTCAAGCTGACGGTCCAGGAGCTGGCACCGTTCTGGGGAGCCGCCATGCGCTTCACCGCTGCCGGCATCCTGATGCTGCTCCTGGCACTCGCGACCCGACGGCCGCTGCCGGGGGGTCGGAGCCTGGTGGGCGCGGCGATGTACGGGGTGGTCGGCTTTGCGGCCAGCTACGGTTTCGCCTACGTCGGCTTGAAGGAGGTCCCCGCCGGGACGGCGATGGTGCTCGTCGCGCTTGTGCCGCTCTTCACCTTCGGCTTGGCCATCGCGCACGGCCAGGAGCGCTTCCACCTCCAGGGGCTGCTCGGTGCGGTGATCGCGGTCT
>JAOUHE010000084.1 GCA_029865285.1 Chloroflexota bacterium | reverse complement strand
TGGCGTCTCAGAAGCGCCTGCAGGATCAGCACGGCGGCATCGGGATAGGCCTGCCGGCTCGCATCGTAGTGGTGGTGAAGCGCCGGCGTGGTGTTCACCTCATTGATTACTCCTCCGCTCTCGCGGAGCGGTACCGACGGATCTGGTGTTATCACATCGACGCCCAGGAAGTCCGAGCCGACCACCGCAGCCGCCGTCTCTGCGTCGTGACGGATCGAGTCGCAGATCAGATCGTCCGCCGGCTGCGTATAGACGGTCCGCACCTCGACGTACCTCCTCCCACGGTCAGCGATGCTCTTCGCCAGCAGCACCCTCCCGGCCTTCGGTCGGGACTCGAGTGTTAAACCCTGGGAAGTCAGCGTGAAGAGGCAATCGCGATCGATCTCGATGGGTGGCGACTGCACCGTCCTGCGGCGCCGGTTCTCGGCGGCGATCAGCTGGCGGACCGTTGAGGCGCCGTCCGCCTCAATGCGCGGTCCGCGGCGACCAACCACATCGATGACCTTGCCCTCGAGCACAAGCAGCCGGTACGACTCTCCAGGGACCATCGCTTCGACAAGCAGCTCCGTGTCGTACAGCGAGGCGAGCAGCGCGGCGCGCCGGACCTCGCCAGGTCGCTGGACGTGCGTGGTAACACCCTTGCCCCCGTAGCCGCCGGCCGGCTTGATGACACAGCCCATCGGGTGGCGCTCAACGAAGCGTCGAGCCTCATCCAGATGATCGAGGGTGAAGACCGCGTATCCCGGCACCGCAAGCCCGGCAGAGTCGAGAAGCCGATGCACGACCGGCTTGCGTCCCGCCAGGCCGAGCGTTACTGGGTTGTCGAACTCGAGTTCGTGGTTCAGGACGCGCACACGACGGGCGCCGATCTCGATCTGCCAGAGGTCCGACGCCAGCTCGCTGAACGTGCCGCCCTGCGCCGCGGCAACCTGCTGCCACATGCTCCGGTACTGGTCTACTCGGTGTTGGAAGTAGATCTGGCCCGACCAGCCGGCCCAGTCAACGACCGCCTTGCGCAGTCGCATTGCGTTGCGCTGCAGCTCGATCAGGGATCCACCCATGATGGTTGGGACTTACCTCACACGTGTGATCTGTGGGCCTAGTGACGCCATGGCGGTCCTCGTTGCCGGATCGCGCGGCGCCGCGTGGACGAGTTACGGCCACAGGCGGGATTCTCCCACGAGTGGCTGCGCGGCCACACCCCATGGTCAGGACGCTGGTGGTGGGGGGCGGTCAGCGCGGTGCGTTATCCCCCGGCGGCAGCCCGATCGTCCGGTGCACCTCGGTGGTCGTGCCGACCTGCGATCGGCTCGGAGCGCCGGTGAAGCGCGACGCGGTCAACCGAACGAGGCCTGCCCCGCCGAACAGGATCGCGAAGGCTGGGTAGCCGCCCATCAGCATGACCGCCGACCCGCCAAGCAGGCCACCGCCATACGCCAGGACGTAGCGCACCACGAAGTGGCTCTGGAAGGCGATCACCACCGGCCCGGTCGCGAGCCGGAAGAGGCGTTCGTTCGCGGAGAGTTGTCCCGCGGTGTCGCCGACCGCCATGGCCACCGCGATCACCACCAGGACCGCCGGCGCGTACGGGTTGGCCGGATGTGCGGCGAGGCCCAACAGCAGCGCAAACCCGCGGAGCAGCATCGATGCCCGCAGCATGCGTGATGCTGAACTGTGGGCCAGCCTGGAGCTGACGACCAGCGAGGCAAGCACCAGCGTGCCCGATGAGATCGCCGACAGCGCAATGGCGAAACCGGGACCGGTCCCCAGCACGGCGATCGCGTACACGGCCAGGAACGGCGCCAGCCCCGCGGCCAGGGACGCGAGGGTGAGGACGCGCGCAAGCCCGCGCAGACGGTCGTCGTCGCCCTTCGTCCACGTCACCTGGCGGGGGACGTGGACTCTGCCAGGGGAGGGGATGCGACGCAGCACGACGGCGACGACGAGGCCGGCCACGCCCGCAACCCCGAACGGTACGGCGTACGCCCAGACGCCGATACCACTCACCAGGTCGTCCATCCCGATCGCCAGCGGCAGCAGGACGACCGACCCGATGCCGAGGGCGATCCCGGCCAGCCGCGGACCCACGACCCGACGCTCCGCATCGGGGAGGATGATCTGGTACCACGATTGGAGCGACCCGTAGGCGATGGCTCCGATCGATCCGAAGAACCCGACTACGAGCGCAACAAGTGCGATCGTCAATCCGTCCGGGGCAATCCCGGTGGCGTTCAGAGCGACGATCCCGGCGAGCAGCAGGCCCCGCGGCTCGGCAACGGTGGCGCCGAGGACGACGAGGCCACGAAGATTGCCGTTGGTCCGGTCGAGGAGGCTAGGCAGGAGACGCTGGCCCATGGTGCCGAGGACGGGCAGCACGGCAAGGATCGTGGCCAGCGCCGGATGCGCTCCCAATGAGAGCAGCAGCGGGATGACGATAGCCGGACCCGACAATGGGCCGATGAAGCCCTGGGCCACGGCGACCAGCCGGAACGGCCGGTAGCGGCGGCGCGCGAAGGCGCGCCAGTCGCCGATGGGTGCCGTGGGATCGGAGGTCACGCGCGGAAGCGTAGAAGAACGCGACAGACTAGGTGTCGGCGGGCATGTTCAGGATGCGGGCATGACGATTCAGATGACCTGCCCCTGGTGCGAGGACGAGCTCGCGTTCCTGGTCGACGAGGCCGCCGACGAGCTGGTGTGCAGCGGCTGCGCGATGCGCATGCAGTTCGCGCCGGACCCGGAGGTCACGTACGGCCTGCTGTACGCATCTGCGGCCTGAGTACCGGCTACTCCGTGCCGAGAAGCTCCCCGGGGAGTGGAAGGCCGAGACCGTCCAGCAGGTGCGCCGCGGTGCGCCGCTCGCGCAGGCGGATCGCCGCCGCTCCGCGCGTGCGATGCCGCTGCCCGGCAAGGGGCACCAACTCGGCCGTTCGCCCGGCCTCCAGTAGGGCGGCGACGAGCCGTCTGCTGTGCCGGAGGTGGACGTTCTCGTCGAGGCTGCCGTGGACGAGCAGCAGATCGCCGGTCACCCCGGCTGCGCGGGCCGGTAATGAGCTCTCCCGGTACGCGTCCGCGCGCTGAGCGGGGTGGCCCAGATAGCGCTCCGTGTAGGCGGTGTCGTAGCCGGACCATTCGACGACTGGTGCGCCGGCCACGCCGACGCGAAAGAGCTCGGGTTCGCGCGCCATGCACATCACGGTCATGAATCCGCCGTAGCTCCAGCCCGTGATTGCCACGCGGTCAGGGTCGATCTCCCCGCGAGCCGCGAGATCGCGCACCGCCGCCGCCTGGTCCGCCACCTCCACCGACCCGAAGAGTCCGCCAAGGGCGGCCTCGAATTCCGTGCCACGGTTGTTCGTGCCGCGGTTGTCGACCATCAGTACCGCCGCGCCATGTTGGCCTAGATACTGTCGGAGCAGGTGCGACGTCACCTCCCAAGACCGCTTCACGTACTGCGAGTGCGGCCCCCCGTAGACCCAGACCACGCAGGGCGGTGGACCCACGCTGCCCGCGGCCGCGTCGGTCGGACGGTAGAAGGCAGCGTGCAGCGTGGTCCGCTCGTCGGCCGCAATGAGCTCCAGGAACTCGGGCGGATTGAGTCCGGTGGATTTCGCGGTCGCCGACGGTGTCCAGATCGGGATCGGGGCAATGCGGTTGCGCGAGTGGACACTGACGCGCGGTGCGTGATCGGTATTCGAGAACGTGTCGATCCACTGCGAGCCATCCGGCGCCGCCACGATCTCGTGCCAGCCGGGCTCATCGGTGAGACGCTCCGGATCGGTCGCCGGCTGCGGCGCGTCGAGCGGAACGGCATACAGGTGACGCTCCAGCACGCTGTCGCGCGTGGCGGTGAAGAGCGCCTCGCCTCGGTCGCTGCTGGCGGCGACGAGGCCGATGACGGCCCATTCGCCAGCGGTCAGCACGCGCAGCAGGTCGCCCTCCGGGCTCCGCAGCTCGAGGTGTCGGAACCCGCTCCGTTCACTCGTGGTCAGGATCCGTCCATCGGCCAGGACTCGGGTGGCGTGGTCCAGGTTGATCCACGGGTCGGCGAGCTCGACCCACATCTCTCGTGCCGACCCGTCGGGCGAGACGCGCCACCACCGCAGCGAGCGCTGGTTGCGCGGCAGGATCGCGACGAGCCAGCCCCCGGTCGGGTCAGCCACGACGCGGGCGAGGTAATCGTCCGCCGACATCGGCAGGTCGACGCCGGTTGGGGCTTTGCCATCCAGCGTCGCGATGCGCAGCTCCACCTTGGCGTTCGGGCCGCCGGCGAACGGGTAGCGGTGCGGTTCCTGTTCATCGCCTGCGCCACCCTCCGCCACGTCGAACGGCGCGATCGCGCGCTCATCGACGTGGGCAAAGGCGATGGTCCGCGAATCCGAGCTCCACCACAGGCCGTCGAAGCGGTCGAGCTCCTCGGCGGCGATGTACTCGGCGATGCCGTTGGTCACCCCCGCCTTCGCGTCGTTCGTCAAGCGCCGAGGAGGGCCTCCGTCGACCGGTGCGGCCCATAGATCGCCGTCAACCGCGCTGACGACCCACGTTCCGTCGGGACTGAGCGTGGCGCCGGCCGCGCGCTCGATTCCGGTGAGCGGGGCGAGGCTCCGCCAGGGCCGACCTCCACGGGCCACCAGCACCTCGCCGGCGAGTGGCACCATGAGCGTAGGTACGGCGGCATCGGTGGCCCACGCGTGGCTCGTAACGCCGAGGTCAATGGTCCGCGTGCGCTCCCGCCGCAGCCGCTCCTCCAGCCCGATCGACTCCTCGCGCTCGGTCCCCGCGGCTGCCCCGGCGATCAGCCGGCGCTCCCCGGAGTCGAGATCGTGGTGCCAGAGCGACCGGACCAGTGAGCCGTCCTCGCTGTGGAGGTAGGTGATCGCGCGGCCGCCCGGCTCGAACGCCAACCCCGCCGGATGGTTCATCCCCGGAAGCGGAAGCCGGGACAGGTCGTCGAGCGTCAGGCGCCGGTTCATCGGCGCGCCAGGATCTCGTCGAGCGGGCATGGACCGATGTTAGGGCTGCGGTTCAGGCGACCTCGATCTCGATCGTGTCGATCCGGTCCCCGGGGTTCCGATCGCGCTGGGGGTCGCGCTCCCGGATGGCGAGCAAGACATCCATCCCGTCGGTGATGCGCCCAAAGACGCTGTGCTTCCCGTCAAGGTGCGGCGTCGCGGCGTAGGTGATGAAGAACTGCGAACCGTTGGTCCCGGGACCCGCGTTGGCCATCGAAAGCACTCCGGGTCCAGCGTGACGACGGGCCGCCGATACCTCGTCGCGGAAGGTGTAGCCCGGCCCGCCGCTCCCGGTACCGGTCGGGTCGCCGCCCTGCGCCATGAAGCCAGGGATCACCCGGTGGAAGGTGGTGCCGTCGTAGTAGCCGGCACGTGCCAGGTTGATGAAGTTCTCGACGGTCAGCGGTGCGTCGGCCGCAAAAAGCTCGCAGGCCATCTCGCCCCGCTCGGTCTTGATTCGAGCGGTGTAGTTCTTGGTCAGATCGAGGGTGCCGGTCGGTGGGGTCGGTCGGTCGGGCATGAAGTCTCCGCAAGTGCTGCTTGGGTCAGACCGATGCTACCGGAGTGACGGGACTCGAGCCTACTGCTCGAGATCGATCACCAGCCGGCTCGGACTCTCCATCGCAATGACCCGGAGACAGGAGCCACCGTTCAGGCCGATGTACCACGTGCTGACGCCTTCAAAGTCGCCGCCTCGGACCAGGTGGGCAAGGCGCGGGAAGCCCGGCGTGAAGCTGTACGGTCCGCCGTAGGCGACCACGCCGTCAGGATCCGCGGCGCTCGCGCCGGTCATGGTGACCCGGAGGAAGGCGGTACCGATGACCACCACCGGCAGCCCGCTGGCATCTGCGTAGAAGGGCGGCAGCGCCGCCGCTACGGTGACCGTCGGTATTCCGGCATCGAATTCGAAGACGACCCGGTCGTACCCGTCGTGGGTGCCGATCCGAACGTCGGTGATGGTCGCTCGTGGGGTCGTGGCGGCCAGGCCGGTGCTTGGCGAGCAGGTGAAGCCGGGCAGGTCGGCGGTCGGCTCGGCGGTGGCCGATTCGCTCGGGGAGGCCGTCGGGCTCACGGTCGGTACCGCGGCGGTCGGCGCCGCGCTGGTGGTCGGCTCCGCGCTGGTCGCGCCGGGAGTCGAGCTCGGTTCGAGGGTCGCCGTCGATGCGGAGGGGGAGGACGCGCTGGTACATCCGCTCATGATGGCCATCACCACAACGGCACCGATGATGGCCACGTGCCTGCGGTTGGTGGCTTCGGACATCAGGCGATCTCTCTGGGTATGGTTGTGCATGTCCTGGTTCAGTCTACGGGTGGTGCCCGTCCACTGATCTGACGAGCAGGACGCCCGCTTCGTTACGCGCCTGCGGCGACGATCCGCTCGGTGAGCAGCCGCTGCTCCGCAGGATTGTCGGTGAGCGCCAGGGCCCGTCGGTCCGCGTCGCGAGCATCACTCGTGCGGCCGAGACGGCGGAGGAGCTCGGCCCGGACCGCGTGGTACAGGTGGTATCCCTCGAGGCGCCCGGCCAGCAGATCGACCTGCTCCAGCGCCACGGCGGGACCCTCCACCTCGGCCAGCGCCACTGCCCGGTTGAGCGCCACGACCGGGGAGGGTCTGACGGCCATGAGGCGGTCGTAGCGGCGGACGATCTCCGCCCAGTCGGTCGCTGCATAGTCGGGCGCAGCGGCGTGGACGGCGAGAATCGCGGCCTGCAACTGGTACGGGCCCACCCATCCCATGCGTTCGGCTCGGTCGAGGATCTCGATCGCGCCGCGAATCGCACGGCGATCCCAGCGTGAGCGGTCCTGGTCGGCGAGTCGAACGAGCGATCCGTCGGGCGCGAAGCGCGCGTCGGCACGGGCGAGGTGGAGGAGCATGAGCGCCTGGAGCCCGCGCGGCTCCGGCTCATCGGGCATGAGCTGGACCAGGAGCGAGGTGAGCCATGCGGCGTCGGTGGCAAGCTCTCGCCGCTCCGCCGCCTCACCGAAGCTGGCGAGGTAGCCCTCGTTGAAGATCAGGTAGAGCACCGCCAGCACTTGCTCAAGCCGGGCCGGAAGCTCCGCGTCATCGGGTACGCGGTACGGGATGCCGGCATCACGGATCTTCCGTTTGGCGCGGGCCAGGCGCTGTGCAACGGTCGCCTCCGGCACGAGGAAGGCTCGGGCCACCGCCGGCGTCTCGAGGCCGCCGACGACGCGCAGCGTGAGGGCGACCTGCGCCTCGCGGCTCAGAGCGGGGTGGCAACAGGTGAACAGCAGGCGCAGGCGGTCATCGGCACCGAGCGGTCCGTCCGTATTGAT
>JAOUHE010000066.1 GCA_029865285.1 Chloroflexota bacterium | reverse complement strand
GTTTGCGCCACGCGGGCACACACGAAGCCCTCGAAGGCGCCTGCGGCACCCATCATGTGGCCGGTCATGCTCTTGGTGGAGCTGATCGCGAGGCGGCTGGCGTGCTCGCCGAACACGTCGCTGATGGCCATCGATTCGTACCGGTCGTTGAGCGGCGTGCTGGTGCCGTGGGCGTTGATGTAGTCCACCTGCTCAGGACCGATGCCGGCGCGATCCAGCGCCGCGCGCATGGCCCGCTGGTTCCCCTCGCCACGCATCGCCGGCGCCGCCATGTGGAAGGCGTCGGCCGATGAGCCGTAGCCGATCATTTCGGCGATCGGGGTGACGCCGCGCGCCAGGGCGTGACCGAGCTCCTCCAGGACGAGCACGGCGCAGCCTTCGGAGACGACGAAGCCGTTGCGCGTGGCGTCGAACGGCCGGGAGGCGCCCTGCGGGTTGTACTCGCCGGTGTCGGGGTCGATCGGTGAGCCGAGCGCCCTCATCTGGCCGAATCCGGCGAACGCGAGGGGCACGATGACCGCCTCGGTCCCGGCGCCGAGCATCAGGTCGGACTGGCCGCGCACGATCGACTCCATCGCCTCACCGATGGCGTGGCCGCCGGTTGCGCAGGCGCTGACCACCGCCATGTTCGGGCCGCGGATCCCGTACTGGATGGCGACCATCCCCGACGCGGCGTCGGGGATCATGTGTGGCAGCAGGAACGGCGAGATGCGGCCCGGTCCGCGCTCGCGCAGGGTCTCGACCCCCTCGGTGATCATGCCAATCCCGCCAATGGCGGTGCCGACCACCATCCCGAACCGATCCGGATCGGCCTGGCCGGCGTCGAGCGCGCCGTCTGGATTCAGCAGCCCGGCGTGACGCAGCGCCTCGCCAGCGGCGGCGACGGCGAAATGGGTGTTGCGGTCGTGGCGGCGCACGTCCTTGCCATCCATGTACTGGGTGGCGTCGAAGTCCTTCACCTCGCCGGCGATGTGGATCTCGTAATCGGTCGTATCGAAGAGCGTGATGTCCGCGACGCCGGAGCGGCCGTTGACCAGTGCGCTCCAGCTCGCCTCGGCTCCGATGCCGACCGGCGAGACGACGCCCAGGCCCGTGACGGCGACGCGCCGTCCGTTCATGCGGCCGTCTCGCCTGCGCGCGGCAGCCAGATGGCCCCATCGGCGCCGGGATTGTCCATGGCGTGCGTCTGCGCGCCCGGCACGATTCGTCGGATCAGGCCGCTCAGGACACGACCGGGCCCGACCTCGATGAAGTCGGTCACCCCGTTGGCCGCCATGCGGCGCACCGTATCGGTCCACTGCACGCCGTGGACGAGGTGCTCCGAAAGCTCCTTCCGCAGTGCATCAGCGGTCTCGATCACCGTGGCGTGCACGTTTCCCAGCATCTGCACGCGCGGCTCGCGGAATGGCACGTGGGCCAGCAACTGGCTGAACTCGTCGCGTGCCCGGCGCATGAGCGGCGAATGGGAGGCCACGCTGACCGTCAGCTGCACGGCCTTGCGTGCGCCGACGGTCCTGCTCATCTCCAGGGCGAAGGCGAGCGCCGGAATCACACCGGAGAGGACGATCTGTCCGGGTGCGTTGGCGTTCGCAATGCCGATCTCTCCATGCGCGCGGGCCTGGTCCACGATCTCGTGGACCTGCTCGTCCGACAGGCCGATGATCGCCCCCATGCCGCCGTCGATGCCCCGCTCCTGCATGATCCTGCCGCGCTCGCGCACGAGGTTGATGGCCGTCTCGAAGTCGATCGCGTCGGCGGCCACCGCGGCCGCGTACTGGCCGGCCGAGTGTCCGGCCACCGACTGGGGGTCAAGCTCCACGCCGGCGGCACGCGCCTCGTCGCGCATCGCTTCGAGGAATGCCACGCTGGTGGCCAGGATCGCAGGCTGGGCATTGATGGTCAGGTCGAGCTCCTCTGCCGGACCCTCGGCGATGAGGCGGCTCAGCTCGAATCCCAGGGCGGCATCGGCGCGCGCCATCACCTTCGCCGCGGCGAGCGATCGCTCGATCAGGGCAGCGCCCATGCCGACGTACTGCGACCCCTGGCCGGGGAACACGTAGGCGTGACGGCCGGCGGCGCTGGCGGCGTCGGCAGTCGGATCCGCGGTCTGCTGGGTGGTCATGTCGCTCGACTCAGAATCGGTCATGTGGGTCATTCGTGCTCAACGGACTTGGTCGCGAGTATAGCCGAGCACCTCGGTCACGCTGAAATCGTCACCCCTCCACGAAGCGGCTCACGACCTCGTGCAGCACCGGCAACCCGAAGCGCAGCGCGCTCACCGGCACCCGCTCGTCATTGCCGTGGAAGAGCGACAGGAACGGAACGTCCGCTTCGAGCCGAAGCGGAGCGAAACCGTAGGTCGGGATTCCGAGCAGTGCCATCGCCTTCGCATCGGTGCCGGGCGTGATCATCATCGGCAGCGGTAGCCCATCAGGGTCAGCCGAGAGCAGTGCCTGCTGCATCAGTTGGACGATCTCGGCATCGGCGGCCCACTCCACCGGCGGCATGGTGTGGACCGATTCCACCCTGGCGTCGTCTCCGACGATCGCCTGGAGGTCGGCGAGAAAGGCATGCTGGTCGGTGCCCGGCAGCGTGCGGACGTCGATCTCCGCCTCGCCGACCCCCGGCACCACGTTCACCTTCTTGCCGACGCGGATCACGTTCGGCGTCACCGTGTCGCGCAGCATCGCGTCGAGTGACCGGCGCAGGACAGGGTCGGGCACCAGCTCGGCCAGCATCGCGCGGGATCCCTCCTCGTCACCTCGCTCGGCGCGTTCCACCACGGCCGCGAGTCCCAGGGCGGTGAAGAAGGAGCGGACGACCGGGATGACGCGTGACGGCCGGGGCGCCTCGGCCAGCCGGGACACGGCTCGCGCGAGCTTGATGGCCGCGTTGTCCGGCGACGGCATGGAGCCGTGCGAGGGGGTCCCGGTCGCGCGCATCCGGGTCCAGATGATGCCCTTCTCGGCCACCTGGATCGCGTAGGCGCGACGGTCGCCGACCGTCATCGAATAGCCTCCCACCTCGTTGAGTGCAGCCGCGGCCAGCCGGCCGGTCGCGTCGCCGAACAGGTCGGGGCGCTCGCGGACCCAGTGCAGCGCGCCGTAGACGCCGCCCGCCTCCTCGTCGGCGAGAGCCGCGAAGATCACGTCACGCCGCCGCTCGCCGCCCGTCCGCTGGAGGGCCAGCATCACCGACAGCTCCATGGCGACCATGTCCTTCATGTCGACCGCCCCGCGTCCCCAGATGACGCCGTCGATCAGCTCGGCGCCGAATGGGTCGCGCGTCCAGGACTCGACATCGACCGGAACGACGTCAACGTGAGAGAGGAGGATCAGCGGCGGCTCGGGATCGGCAACCGTCGCGGGGAGGCGCGCGAAGCAGGAGCCACGGCCGGGCGCCGCCTCCAGCACCTGGGCGTCGATCCCGTTGGCCCGGAGGACGTCGGCGCAGTAGGTGGCTGCCGCGGTCTCGCCGCCGGTCGAATCCTGGTCCGCGGCCCCATCGGCGACGCCGGGAGGATTCACGCTGGGGATCCGGATCAGGGCGCGCAGATGCGCGACGCACTCGTCGGTGGCCAGATTCCAATCGATCATGCAGGTCGCGCCGTCAACTGGAGGTGCCGGTTTGCGCGTTGGCGGCGTCCCGGATCGGGCGTCGGGCCTCGGCATGCGCCCGCGTGTGTCGGGCGTGGACGAGGCGCCCGAGCGGCCACTCCGCGGCGAGGAGCGCCAGTGCCACGGCAAAAAGGATCGGCAGCTGCGTGATTCCGCCCATCAGTATCAGCGCCAGCAGGAAGAAGCCGTGGATCGCCACCCGGGTGGCGAGGGCCAGGCCCAGCTCCATGATGGCGAGCCCCTCTCCGTCGGGCCGGACACGGTCGGGGCCCCACACGCCCCACACCGACACCGCCAGGAAGCCGAGCAGTGTCACGCCAAAGAGCCACAGTCCGCCGCCGGGCACCGGGTCCACCAGCGGCCGCAGGAAGGCGAACGGCACGAGGCCCGCGAAGAGGAGCGCCCAGGCCGGAAATGGCACGAGGAGCTGCAGCCACTCACGCGCGGGACTCCCTGCGGCTGCGTCGCGCAGCCAGCGGGTCAACAGGCTGAAGGCCAGGGTCACGAAGAGCCAGGCATAGAAGTTTCCCGCTGGGACGCCGAACCAGCCTTCACCGGAGCCGACGCCACGCCAGGTCCACAGCCCCATCCGGATGGCGATCGCGTCGAACGCGAGATCGAGGCTGATGGCGAGCACCGCATCCACGAACGGCGCATACCGGCGACGGATGCCGAGTGCGTCGGTCAGGCGCATGGCGCCAGCGATGATCAGGGCCCAGGTGAGACCGATCACGACCGGTGCCCGGTCGATGTTCAGGATCCAATCGCTCGAGTAGTGGTACGTCCCGAGGACGAGCTGATCGGCCTCCTCGAGCAGGATCCCGAACGCGGCCGCGCTGATCAACTCGAGGAACGGCAATCGTCCACGACGCAGGGCCGCGATGGCGGCCCCAGCGAAGAAGATCGAGGCGGACACCTCCAGCAGGAGGTAGATGGGGTTCATCAGGACCGATGATATCGGCAGGGTCGACGGACTGCGGCGCGGAGCGCGGCGCATCGCGGTCGTAGAATGCCACCCATGACCACCGTTGCTGCAGAGAGCGTCCCGATCTATCTTGCCGGCGAGTTCGTGCGTGCCGGAACGCCGCTCGAGATCCGCAACCCTGCCACCGGCGAGCTGGTGGCCAGCACCTGGCAGGCGGGACCCGACGAGCTGGAGCACGCCACGCAGGCCGCCGTGTCGGCGTTCGCGCTGACCCGCCGCATGGCCAGTTACGAGCGCCGCGACGCGCTGGCGCACGTAGCCGACCGGATCGTCGCAGACGCCGATGAGCTCGCCGAGCTGCTGACCCGCGAGTCGGGCAAGCCGATCCGCGATGCCCGGGGCGAGGTTGCACGCGCCGCACTCACCTTCCGCACCGCGGCCGAGGAGGCGTTGCGCATCAACGGTGAGTGGATGCCGCTCGACTGGACCGCCGCCAACCGCGGGCGGAGCGGGATCGTGCGCCGCTTCCCGATCGGGCCGGTGGCGGCGATCAGCCCGTTCAATTTCCCGCTCAACCTGGCGGCGCACAAAGTGGCGCCGGCGATCGCCGCAGGCTGCAGCATCGTGCTCAAGCCACCGTCCAAGGACCCGCTGGTGATGCTGCGCATCGCGCAGTACCTGGACGAGACGCATCTGCCGAAGGGCGCTGTCTCGATCCTGCCGATGGATCGGCCGACCGGCGACCGGATGGTCGCCGACGATCGGTTCAAGCTGCTCAGCTTCACCGGGTCGCCATCGGTCGGATGGAAGATGAAGGCCGAAGCCGGCAAGAAGAAGGTCGTGCTCGAGCTCGGCGGCAATGCCGGAGCGATCGTCGACGAGACCGCTGACCTTGATTGGGCCGTGGCCCGCCTCGCCACCGGCGCGTTCGCCTACGCTGGCCAGGTCTGCATCAGCGTCCAGCGAATCTACGTGGTCGCGTCGATCTACGCCGAATTCGAGCGCCGGTTCGTCGAGAAGGTGCGTGCGCTGAAGACGGGTGACCCGCTCGATCCGGCCACCGACCTCGGTCCGATGGTCGACGCCAAGGCCGTCGCCCGTACGCACGAGTGGGTGCAGGAGGCGCTGCAGCGGGGCGCGCGTGCCCTGGTCGGCGGCGATCCGGAGGGTCTCTTCTACCCGCCGACGGTGCTCGTCGACGTGCCCAAGGACGCCCGGGTGTGCGGCGAGGAGGTCTTCGCCCCGGTGGTCAACCTCTTCGGGGTCGCCGACTTTGCCGCGGCCATCGCCGAGATCAACGACAGCCAGTTCGGACTCCAGTGCGGCGTCTTCACCAACGATCTTGAGCGCACCCTGCTGGCCCACGACGAACTGGAAGTCGGTGGCGTGATCGTCAACGACGTTCCGACCTGGCGCACCGATGCGATGCCCTACGGCGGCGTGAAGGATTCCGGCATCGGTCGCGAGGGCCTGCGCTGGTCGATCGAAGACATGACCGAGCCCCGGCTGCTCGCGTTCGCCCGGCCGCTCTAGCCGCGTGACCGCCACCGCCACGCGCTACGCACGGGTGGCGCAGTCGAACGAACTGCGTGACGGGGAGCTGATGCCGGTCGAGATCGACGGCACGGCGCTGGTCCTCGTGCGACACCGCGGCGATTTCTTCGCCGTGCAGAACAACTGTTCCCACAAGGACTTCCCGCTCTCCGAGGCCGGCTTTGATCCGCGGGACGAGGTGCTGGTCTGCGCCTGGCACGGCGGCTGCTTCGACGTCCGCACCGGTGCCGCGGTCGTCCTGCCGGCAACCGAAGCGGTGGAGACCTTCCCCGTCCGCGTGAGTGCCGACGGCTGGGTCGAGATCGGGCTGGCCGGCAGCCTGGCTCGCGACCGATGACGCTCGAGGCGCTCCCCTTCGTCAACTGGATCTTCTGGGCCGCCCTGGGCAGTGGCTCGCTGCTCGTGCTGGGTGGGACCGAACTGCTCGGCGGCACGACCCGCGGCTACCGACTGTTCATGGCGGGGATGCTGGTGGTTGTTGCGGCGATCCTCCTGCTCTCCGAGCTCAACCTGGCGCCCGGCACGGTGGCCGATGAGACGGCCGACACTCGGCGTCTGCTGGTGTGGGCGGCCGCGGGCCTGACGCTCGCCTACCTGGTCGCGTCGGTCGCCGATTGGCCGCGCAGCGGTCTGGCGGTCGCATCGGGCCTGGCGGGCGTGGCTGCGCTGACCGCGCTTGCATCCGCCGGCGGGACGCTCAACGCAACCTTGTTCACCGCACAGATGGTCCTCACCGCCCTGGCGCTCGGCGCGGTGAGTGACGCGATGCTGCTGGGTCACTGGTACCTCGTGACGCCCCAGCTCTCGCCGACCCCGCTGCGTCGAATGATGTGGCTGCTGGTGGGAGTCCTCGCGCTCCAGGTTGGAGCGTTCGTGTTCGCCGTGACCACGGTCTCCTCGGGACCCCTCGTTGGGTCGCTCGGCTGGGTGACCTGGCTGCGGCTCGGGGTGGGCCTGCTGGCACCGATCGTGATCAGCGTCCTGGCGATCCTGGCCAGTCGCGCCGCCTCGCTGCAGGCGAGCACCGGCCTGCTGTATATCGCCCTGGCCTTCGTCATGGCCGGCTCGATCGCGGGTGCGAGCATCACCTACCTGACCGGCGTACCGGTCTGATGCGCGTCGAGGTTCGCTGCTTCGCAACCCTCCGCGAGCTGGCGGTCGGTCGTGCCGCGCTCGAGCTCCCCGCTGGGGCATCGCTGGCCGATGCGTGGGACGCCCTCGCTTCCGAATACCCGGCGCTGGCACCGCATCGCGACTTCGTGCGCGGCGCCCACGGCGGCGCCTACGCGGCCTGGGACACGCTGCTGGCCGATGGAGATGAGGTCGCCTTTCTGCCGCCGGTCAGCGGTGGCGCTGGGCCGACCGGCCTGACCGACGGACCGATCGACGTGGCCGCGCTCGAAGCGGCTGTCGCGGACGACGGTGATGGTGCCCTGGTGACCTTCATCGGACGTGCCCGCCATACCGCGGATGACGGCCGAACCGTGCTGGAGCTGGAATACGAGGCCTACCCGGAGATGGCCGCCGGCGTCCTTGCCCAGATCGCAGCGGATGCCGAGGAGCGCTGGCCGGGGAGCTCGGTGGCGGTTGTCCACCGGGTCGGCATGGTTCCGATCGGCGAGGCGGCAGTGGCGATCGTGGTTGCCGCGGCGCATCGGTCCGAGGCGTACGAAGCCAACCGCTTCGTGATCGAGGCGATCAAGGAACGGCTGCCGATCTGGAAGCGCGAGCGATTCGCCGACGGCAGCGAGTGGAAACGCCCCGGAGCCTAGATCGTCAGGGGCAAGGGTGGCGCATCGGCCTCTCGCCGTGCACAATGCAGCGCGATGTCCACTCCCAGACCGGGCCAGATCCGGTGCCCCACCTGCCACCGATCGACGCCGCCGGCCGCGTTCTGTACGCAGTGCGGCGCGCCGGTTCCTTCGTCGGCACGCGTCCGGCCGCGGGGCATGGACCGGGATGAACTGGACGAGCGTCTGCGGCAGCGCGGCGGTGGTGAAAGTCCGTTCCGGCGCGGCGTGAATCCCGATGACGCCGCCCGCGGGGGTGGGGGACCTCCCGGATATCAGCCGTTCCTGCCCGAGCCGGAGGACGAGATCATCCGGCGTGCGCCGGGCACCGGCGGCTCGGTCCCGCACGTCGATCACACCGGCCCCGGCTTTGACGAGCGACCTGCCCCCCCGCCTCCGCCGCCGCCTGTCTACGAACCTCCACCACCACCGCCCGCCCCTGTGGTTGAGACGGAGCCTGAGCCGGAGCCGGTCGCTCCGCAGCCCGAAGAGCCCGCATGGGTGCCGCCCCCACCCCCGCCTCCGGCGTACGAGCCGCCCGTGGCCCGCTATGCCGAAGAGCCGGAAGAGCACGGCTACGAGCCGGCCGCGTATCGCTCCTACGGCGACGACGACGGTGGCCCCGGCGGGGGCATCGGTCCGCTGATGGTCGGTCTGTTCGTGGTCCTGGGTATCCTCGCGGTCGGCATCGGCGCCGCGCTGTCGGGGGTATTCGGCGGGGGAGTCGCACAGGCGACGCCCACCCCCACTCCGTTCGTCACCCAGCAGGCAACGCCCAGCCTCACGCTTGAG
>JAOUHE010000230.1 GCA_029865285.1 Chloroflexota bacterium | reverse complement strand
TTGGACATGCCCGGCTCGCCACCACCCAGATCTACACCCATCTTTCGGATGCGTCGTTGCGCTCCGCCTACCGCTCGGCCCACCCGCGGTCCGGTCGCGCCACCTCGGGACGGCCCTCGCGGTGAGCGCCAGCGTCGACGGCGGGACGACATCGGCCCCCGGCGGACCGTCCGTGGGGCGCGTGCTGGCCACCGCCAGCCTGATCCTCACCATTGCGGCCCTGGGGAGCCGGCTGCTCGGCTGGATCCGCCTGCTGGTGATCGGCTCGCAATTCGGTGCCAGCCGCGAGCTCGACGCCTATTTCGCGGCCTTCCGCATCCCCGACGCGATCTTCCAGCTGGTGGTCGCCGGTGCGCTCAGCGCCGCGCTGATCCCGGTCTTCAGCAGCTATCGCGCACGGGGCGAGGAGACCGAGGCGTGGCGATTGGCGAGCAGCGTCATCAACCTGGTGGTGATTGCGCTTTCGGGATTCAGCCTGCTCATGGCCATCTTGGCGCCCATCGTTGTGCCCATCGTGGCCCCGGGCTTCGACGCGCCCACCACCGACCTGACCGTGCGCATGACGCGGGTGATGTTGCTCAGCCCGGTCTTCATCGGGATGGGGGCGGTGGTCAGCGGGATCCTCAACAGCCACGAGCGCTTCACCGTACCGTCGCTGGCACCCCTCGTCTACAACGCGGCCATCATCGCTGCGGCGGTGGTGCTGGCCCCGTTGATGGGCGTCGAGGGGCTGGCGGTCGGTGTCGTGATCGGCTCGCTGGCGCACCTGGTGATTCAGCTCCCGGAGCTCGGCCGGGTGGGGCAGCGCTACGACCTCACCATCGGCCTGTCGCACCCGGGCGTTCGCCAGGTGGTCCGGCTGATGGGACCACGGATGCTTGGGCTGGCTGCGGCGCAGATCAACTTCATCGCCAGCACGATCCTGGCCAGCGGCCTGCCGGCGGGCAGCGTGACCGCCTACAACTACGCGTTCCAGCTGATGCAGGTGCCGGTCGGGGTGATCGGGGTCAGCGTCGCGGTGGCGCTCTTCCCGCGCCTCTCCCGGGACGCCGCCCTGGGCCGGGTCAGCGAGGTGCGCGCCCAGGTGGCCCAGGCGGTCCGCGTCCTGCTCTTTATCGCCGCGCCGTTGACGGCGCTGATCATCGTGCTGCGCGGGCCCTTCACGTCGGTCTTCTTCCAGTACGGCCTGTTCAGCGCCGAGTCGACTGAGCGGACCGCCCAGGCGCTCCTCTTCTTCACCATCGGGCTGAGCTTCCACACCGTGCAGCACGTGCTCGCGCGCGCCTTCTACGCGCTGCAGGACACCCGCACGCCGGTCGGATGGGCGATCGTGGCGGTAACCGTCAACGTGCCGCTCATGGTCTGGCTTTCGGGACCGATGGGGGTCGAGGGGCTGGCCCTGGCCATGTCGATCACGGCGGGGGTCGAGGTGCTCGGCCTCCTCTGGGCGCTGCACGGCCGGCTCGACGGGCTGGAGGTCCCCGAGGTGGTCGGATCGGTCGCTCGCTCCGCCGCCGCCGCCGCGGTTGCCGCGCTGCTCGTGTTCGGGGGGCTGCAGGTGGTGGATCTCTGGGCGGCGGGCCTCCGCGAGGACGCGTTCGGCCGTCTGCTGGTGCTTCTGGTGCTTGGCGGGGCCGGCGTCTTCACCTACCTGGCCGCCGCGAGCGCCCTGCGCTCCCACGAACTCGGGGAGATGCGCCGCCTGATGCGGGGGCGCTTCGGTCGCGGCCGGGAGGCGAAGGCATGAGCGCGCGGACGCGGGGAATGGGGCTGGGTGCGCTTGCCGACCGGATCGCGCCCGACCACGTGGTGGGGCTGCCAGTGGGGGAGGTTCGTGGCCTCACGTATGACTCACGGCGCGTCACGCACGGCTCGCTCTTCTTCGCGGTCCCCGGCGACCACACCGATGGACATCGATTCGTGGGCGACGCGGTGACGGCCGGCGCAATGGGCGTCGTGGTCGAGGCGGAACAGCCCGGACTCGCTGTGCCGCAACTGGTGGTCGCCAACAGCCGCCACGCCCTGGCCGATGCCGCCGACCTGTGGTTCGGTGAGCCGAGCCGCGCCCTCGAGACAATCGGGGTGACCGGCACGAATGGCAAGACGACGGTCGCCTGGCTCGTCACCCAGCTGCTGATCGCCGCCGGACGACGCCCGGGTCTGCTCGGTACCGTCTGGCAGCGAGTGGGGGACGAGACGACCGACAACCTGAGCCGCGCCACGACCCCCGAAGCACTCGAACTCCAGGAACTCCTGGGTGCGATGGTCGCGGCCGGGAACGACACCGCGGTGATCGAGTCGAGCAGCCACGGCCTGGCGCAGGGTCGAACGCACAACTGCCGCTATCGGGCTGGGATCGTCACCAACCTGACCCATGAACACATGGAGTTCCACGGCACCTTCGAGGCGTATCGCGCCGCCAAGGCGCTGCTCATCGAAGAGGCTCCGCTGGCCATCCTCAACCGCGACGACCCGTCGTATGACTTTTTCCGCGAGCGGGCCCGTGATCGAGTCGTCACCTTTGGCGCGCACGCCGGGGCCGATGTCCGCGGCACCCTGGTGGCCGCCCGACCCGATGGTTCCACCGTATCGGTACGGGCACCTGGCTG
>JAOUHE010000229.1 GCA_029865285.1 Chloroflexota bacterium | reverse complement strand
GATGCAGCGATATCGGTCACCTCGATGGTCACCTCGCCGGTCTTGATGATCCGGCGGTCACCGATGTCGGCGAACCCGCCGCCTTCGTCAACGAGGCCGCCGCCACCAGGGGGGACGCCCGGGTCAACCGGGGTCTCACCCCCATCGCGTCCGGAGAGGCCGTCGCCACCTGTCTGCGGCGACGCGGCGGAGCAGGCCGCGACCACGAATGTGAGCAACAGGGCCCCCAGCACGACGAGCCAGCGGGCGGGAACTGGGCGCGACGTGCGCCGGGTGAGACTGTTCATCGGTTCATCCTTTCGATGATCTCGGTACTCCTTGGACGCCGCCGGCCGTCCGAGTGTTCCCCCTTCCGATACGATCCGTGCATGGACGCACCGCCGGCCGGAACGCCCGCCGCCGATTTTGACCGTGACTGGGTCCACGAGCACCTCGCCGAGGAGCGGCGCAAGGCGAGCCTGCTCGGCGAGATCCGCGAGGCGATCTTTGGGGCGCAGGACGGCCTGGTCAGCACGCTGGCGGTGGTGAGCACCGTTGCGGGGGCGTCGTCGGAGCGGTTCGCCATCCTCGTCGCCGGCATCGCCTCCGGCCTGGCCGGCATCTTCAGCATGGCCGCCGGCGAGTACATGAGCAGCAAGAGCCAGCGCGAGATCTTCGCCGCGCAGTTCGCCGGAGAACGTGACGAGGTGCTCGAGCGGCCCGGCGAGGCGGAGGCCGAGATGGCATACATGCTCGAGGAGGATGGGCTGCCGCGCGAAGAGGCATTCGCCATGGCGCGCACCCTGGCCGGACACCCCGACGTCCTGCTCAAGACCATGGTCGAAAAGGAGCTGGGGCTGACCGGGGAGCACGCCGAGGGGAGTCCGCTCCAGGGAGCATGGGTGATGGGCGCCAGCTTCGGGATCGGGGCGGCGGTGCCGGTGATCCCGCACCTGATCCTGCCCCACGACACGGCTATCTGGGCATCGGTTGCGGCCACTGGATTCGTCCTCTTCGCCATCGGCGTGCTCAAGTCGCGCTGGACGCGGCGCGGGTGGCTGATCTCGGGAACGGAGATCCTGCTGCTTGGCGCGTTCGCGGGCGTCGCGGGCTTCTTCTTCGGCAACCTCCTCCCCGGGTTGTTGGGAGCAGCGACGCCCGCCGTCTGACCAGCCAACGCGCCGGGGCGCTCCGCCCGCGCTACGCCTCGCGGACTCGAAGGCGTTGAGGACTGGACGTGATGCCCAGGGGATAGCTCCCCGGAACTCCGCGCTGGGTACGACCGTCTTGCAACCGATGATCAGTGTCGCGCGCCCGCGTCTGCAGCTCGCCTTCCTGTTCGCTGTGCTGCTCTCCGCCTGCTCAACCGACACGCCGAACCCATCACCTTCTCCGTCGCCCGCAGGGACGGTCGTGACCTTTCAGGTAGGTGAGGAGCAGTACCGAATCCTGCTCACCGATCCGGCGGACATCGAGATCGCCCGCCAGCTGCTCGCCGGCGAAGAGGCGCCGCGGATCCCGAACGGAGTGATCGTGCGCGGCAGCGACGGCGGCGTGAACACCGGCTACTCGTGGTACATCGACCCGGAGTCGGTCGAGTTTGCCGAGGCCACGATGGAGGTCTGCGACGGCCTGCCTTCGTATGTCGAGGACAGGACCCTGACCGGCGATCGCTTCTGCCCGTGGGCGGCCGAGGTGATCGCGATCGACGAGTAGCTCAGCGGAACATGCGCTGCTGCTTGGCGAGGGAGAGCCGCGTCTCGCGCTCGTCCTCGGCGATCACCGCGTCGACCGGGTGCAGCCGGGTGGCCACCACGTTGAGCACCTCGCCCTCGACCTGGAGCGTGCCGTCGATCACCAGCAGCGGGTGATGGTGCAGGATGGCGCGGTGCGCGGTGTAGACCTGCGGCCGCACCGTGACGTTGATCATGCCGGTCTCGTCCTCCAGCGCGATGAAGACGAAGTTCTTGGCGGTCATGGGGTGCTGGATGCTGACCGCCAGCCCAGCCAGCCGCAGCCGTGACCGATCTCGCCGCTTCCCCGCCTCGGCGATCGGGATGACGCCGTGCGCCGCCAGGCGCTGACGGAAGAGCTCGACCGCGTGGGCGGTCGGCGAGAGGCCCAGCTCGCGGTAGTCGGCGGCGATCCGCTCGGCGAAGGTCATCGGCGGCAGTGCTGCGCCCAGCTCACGCTGGGCGTCATCGGTCAGGCCCAGCGCGGGACGCGATGGGTTGGCGTCGGCCAGGGTGCTGCGCAGCTGCCAGAGCAGCTCGCGGCGGGGCGCATCGGTCCAGTCGAAGGCACCGATGGCGATCAGTCGCTCCATCACCTGTTCGCCCAGACCCGTGCGTGCCGCGAAGTCGCGCACGCCGGTGTACGGACCGATGGCGCGCTCGCGCTCGAGCGTCTCGCGCGCCTTCTCGTCGATCCCCTTGACCTGGCGCATTCCCAGCCGCAGGGCGAAGGCGCCGTCGGGAATTCGCTCGACCTCGTGCTCCCAGCGGCTGGCGTTGACGTCGACCGGCAGCACCCTGGTGCCGTGCCGCTTGGCGTCGCCCACGATCACCGATGGCGAGTAGAAGCCCATCGGCTGGTTGTTGAGGATGCCGGCGACGTAGTGGACCGGGTAGTG
>JAOUHE010000228.1 GCA_029865285.1 Chloroflexota bacterium | reverse complement strand
ATCAGCTGGAACCCGGTCTTCTGCAAGCGCTGCGACATCTGTGTCGAGATCTGCCCAAAGAAGACCCTGGTTCTGCGCAACGACGTCATCCTCGAGGAGGAGAACTGCATTCTCTGCGGCCTGTGTGAACGCTACTGCCCCGATGTCGCGATCGAGATGATCCCCGAGGCGGTCGCCGCTCACGCGGCAGGCGGCTCGAGCACATCGGCCGGCGAACCCGCCTGAACCGATGCGCAAGCTGACCCAGGGCAACGAGGCGGTCTTCCGCGGCGCGCTCGCCGCAGGCGCCGACTACTTCGCCGGGTATCCCATCTCCCCATCGACCGAGGTGCTCAACGTGGCTTCCGGCTGGGCCGCCCAGCACCCCGAGTTCCGCTTCCTCCAGGCCGAGGACGAGATCGCCAGCGCCAACGCCATCATCGGCGCGAGCCTGGCAGGGGCGAAGTCCTTCACCGCGACGAGCGGTCCGGGTTTCAGCCTGATGCAGGAGGCGGTCGGCTACGCTCAGAAGGTCGGCGTGCCGTGCGTGTTCGTCAACGTTCAGCGGGTCGGACCGGCGACCGGGATGCCGACCATGCCCGGACAGGGCGATATCATGCAGGTCAAGTACGGCAGCACCGGGGACTACAGCCCCATCGCCTTCTATCCGAACGGGGTCGAGGAGACCTTCCGCCTGATGGTGACCGCGTTCAATGCCGCCGAGGAGTCCCGCTCGCCCGTCATTCTCTTGAGTGACACGTTCGTGGGGCACCTCAACGAGGTGGTCGACCTGGACGAGATCGGAACAACGGTCTCGGTCGTGCCACGCACGATCGCTCCACTGGGTCGTCACGAAGCGGGCAAGCCGCGCTTCTTCGCCGGTGTGCTCATGTACGAGCACGGGCCTGATGCTGGCGAGCCGGCGACGGCCGATGGCGACGAGTACCTGCGCCAGTTCTACGAGACGAAGCACCGGCACGCGGAGGTGGCGGAGCGCTACGCGTTGTATGAGCATGGATGGAATGTCGACGCCAAGGTGCTGGTCATCTGCTACGGCATCGTCAGTCGGGTCGCCGCTCCGCTCGCTGCCGAGTACGCACTCTTCCGTCCGATTCGCATTCACCCGATCCTCGCCGACGAGATCCGCGCCATCGCGGACCGATACGAGCAGATCGTGTGCATCGAGGCGAACGATGGGCAGTACGCCGACATGGTCGAGCTGGCCCTTCGCCGCGAGGTGAAGCGGGTGCCGCTGCTCGGCGGCAGGGTGAGCATCGAGGCGGTGCGCGAAGGTCTGGCGCGGGTCCTGGGCGGCGGCCCTTCGGAGCCGCCAATCCCGCCGACCCCCGCTGAGCGTGCCGCGCGCTCGCCACTGGGGATCGGCTGATGGCGGAACTGACCACGCTGGAGTCACCCGGCCTCGATTTCAAGCGTCGCCTGAAGGTCGATCTCTTCCCGACCATCTGGTGTCCGGGCTGCGGGATCGGAACGATCATGATTCAGCTCGCCATGGTGCTGGACGAGATGGGCCTCGACGAGACCAACACCATCCTCGTCACCGGCATCGGCTGCACCGGGCGAATGGGCAGCTACATGAAGCACGAGAGCGTGTACACCCTGCATGGCCGCACGCTGCCGGTCGCCGAGGCGATCAAGACGGTTCGCCCCGAGATGAACGTGATCGTGGTCTCCGGCGACGGTGACACCGCCAGCATCGGCGGCAACCACCTGATCCACACCGTTCGCCGCAACGCGCGGTTGACGGTGCTGTGCAACAACAACGAGATCTACGGGCTGACCGGTGGCCAGACCGGGCCGACCACGCCGACGGCCACCAGGACCCTCTCCAGTCCCGGCGGCAATCCGAATTCGCCGATCAACCTGCAGGGCCTGATCCGGAGCTCGTCGCACGCGATGTACGCCAAGACGACGGTCTACCACCAGCTCCACATGCGCAACGTGATCCGCGAGGCGATCGAGCACGATGGGTTCTCGTTCGTGGACATCACCAGCCAGTGCATCGAGAACAACGGCCGCCGGATCGGATTCGCCTCGGCCAACGAGATGCTCACCTTCTATCGCAAGACCTACAAGCGCGCCCCGAAGGGAGCGCGGCAGCTGGCTCCGTTTGAGATCGGCGTGCTCTATCCCGACGGCCACCCATCGGCCGGGGATGGCGCCGCCGCATCGACCGAGACGGGGTCGGCGGGAACGGCCGCGGCACGCGGAGCCGCGCCGGGCCCCGCACCCGTCCGCGAGAAGGCTCCGGTCAGTGACGAGGAGAAGGCACGCCGCCGCGCGGAGTCGCAGAAGCGGCTGGCGCTGATGGCCCGGCTCGATGCAGCGGTGAAGCTGGATGTGGCGACCGGCAAGATCAGCCTGGCCGACGCCCTGCTGGCCGCCGGGATCGACCCCGACGCGGCGCCCTGATGGCCACCAGGATCGCGCTCGACGGGGTCGGCGGCCAGGGCGTGCGCCTGATCGCCGGGATCCTGGGTGCCCTCCTCGCACGGATGGGCAAAGAGGTCACCGTCCTGTTCGACTACGACTCGTCCGTGCGCGGCAGCATGTCCGACGCGTTCGTCGTGTTCAGCGATGCGCCGATCAGCAACCCGGTGGTCGAGGAAGCCGACATCATGCTCAAGTTGGCCGAC
>JAOUHE010000227.1 GCA_029865285.1 Chloroflexota bacterium | reverse complement strand
TCCACGCCTCGATCGGGCTCGGCCAGCTCCCGAAACTGGCCGGCTATAACGAGCGTCGGCGGGCGATCGCCGCACGCTACGACGCCGAGCTGCGCGGGGTGATCACCCCGTCGGTCGACCCGGGCGTGACGCACGTCTACCACCAGTACACGATTCGCGTGAACCGCCGAGACCAGTTCGTCGAGCAGCTCCGCGAGCGCGGGGTGGGGACGGGCATCTACTACCCGATCCCGGTCCACCGCCAGAAGCCGTTCGTCGCGCTCGGCTACGGCGACCAGCACTACCCGGTGACCGAGCGGCTCACTGACCAGGTCGTGTCGATCCCGGTGCATCCTTCGCTGACCGATGACGAGGTCCAGACGGTGATTGCCGCGGTCAACGAGGTCGCTGCCCTGCTCCGCCCCATCGACGGGGCACCCGCATGACGGGCTCCGAGCCGCCGGTTCTGCGGGCCGGCGTGGTCGGCCTGGGCATGATGGGTCGCAACCACGTGCGGGTATGGGACGAGGCGGTCGATGGGGTCGAGCTGGTCGCCGTCGCCGATTCCGAGCCGGAGGCGGTGCGTCGAGCGGTCCAGGGCCGCGCGGCGCAGGGCTACGCCTCGGCCGAGGAGATGCTGGCGGCCGAGTCGCTTGACCTGCTGAGCATCGTGGCCCCCACGTCGCTGCATCTGCCAATCGCGCTCGCCGCACTCAGCGCCGGCGTCCACGTTCTCGTGGAGAAGCCGATCGCGGCCAACCGTGATGAGGCCGAGGAGATGATCGCCGCAGCCAAGCGCGCCGGGCGGATGCTGACGATCGGCCATATCGAGCGTTTCAACCCGGCGATCCTGGAGCTTCGACGCCGATTGGCAGTCGGCGAGCTCGGCCGCGTCTTCGAGATCCGCGCCACGCGACTCGGTCCCTTCCCGGCTCGCATCCGCGATGTCGGGGTGGTGATCGACCTCGCGCCGCACGATCTTGATGTGATGCGATTCCTGCTGGGCTCCGATCCGGTGCGGCTCTATGCCGAGACCGAGCAGCGAATTCATACCGATCACGAAGACCTCTTCGTGGGACTGATGAAGTTCGCGAATGGCGCGGTCGGCGTGCTCGACATCAACTGGCTCACCCCGACCAAGGTACGCACCCTGAGCGTCACCGGGGAGCGCGGCATGTATGTCGCGGACTACCTCGCGCAGGACCTGGTCTTCTATCCGAACCCGGATGCCCGCCGGCTCAGCGGGAACGGGGAGGCCGCCGCCGTTGCCTCGGTCGCCGAGGGCGAGATGACGCGGCGCGCCATTCGTCGCCAGGAGCCGCTGGTGGTCGAGTTGTCCGAGTTCGCGCGGGCCGTGCGCGAAGATGCGCCGCCCCCGGTCGACCCGCACGAGGCGATGGTCGCCCTGCTGCTGGCGCGAGCGATGATCGACTCCGCCCGCGACGGGCGGGTCGTTGCCGGCGACGAACTGCGAGAGGTGCTGGCGTGAAGATCGCGGTCGTCGGGCTCGGTCATATCGGTCTTCCGCTCGCCGTTCAGTACGCGGGCCGCGGCCACGAGGTGATCGGCTGTGACGTGGCTGCATGGATCGTCGAGGCCATCAACCGCGGGGAGTCGCCGCACGACGACGAGCCGGCACTCGTGGAGCAGGTCCCCGGGCTCGTCGCCGCCGGTCGCCTGCGCGCCACCACCGACGACGCCGCCGGCGCACGAGACGCGGACGCGGTGGTCGTCATCGTCCCCGTGGTGGTTGACGAGCGTCGCGAGATTGATTTCGGGCCGATCGACGCCGCCACGCGTGACATCGCCCGCGGCCTGCAGCCGGGGACGACGGTGATCTACGAGACGACACTGCCGGTCGGCACCACCCGCGACCGCTTCGGGCCGATGCTCGAAGCGGGCAGCGGCCTGACCCTCGACCGCGATTTCCACCTCGCTTTCTCGCCCGAGCGGGTGCTGGTCGGGCGGGTCCTGCTGGACCTCCAGCGATACCCGAAGATCGTGGGCGGCACGAGTCCGGAGGGAACGCGCCGGGCGGTCGAGTTCTATCGGTCCGCCCTCGCCGAGGGGACCGAGGTCCGCGCGGTGGCAAACGCCGAGACCGCGGAGATGACCAAGCTCGCTGAGACGACCTATCGCGACGTGAACATCGCACTTGCCAACGAGTACGCCCGCTACGCCGCGGGGCGCGGCATCGACGTCACCGAGGTGATCGAGGCCGCCAACTCCCAGCCGTTCAGCCATATCCACGCTCCCGGCGTCGGCGTGGGCGGACACTGCATCCCGGTCTACCCTCACTTCCTGTTCAACGACGAGCCCGATCTCCGCATCCCGCCGCTGGCGCGCCAGATCAACGAGGAGATGGGGCGCTGGGCGGTCGAGCAGCTTCGTGCTCGGATCGGGGCCCTCGACGGCGTCGGCGTGCTGGTGCTCGGGATCGCCTACCGCGCCGACGTGCGCGAGGACGCCTTCAGCTCTGCCTTCCGGATCCGCGACGAGCTGCGTGCCGCCGGAGCGACCGTCTATGGACACGACCCCTACTTCTCCGACGATCACATCCGCTCGCTCGGCTTTGAGCCGTACGATCTGGCGGCGCCACAGGCAGTGCGCGGCGCCATCGTCCAGGCCGGCCATGCAGCGTACCAATCGGTCGACC
>JAOUHE010000065.1 GCA_029865285.1 Chloroflexota bacterium | reverse complement strand
CGCCAACCGCATCGCCGCAGTGGGCAACATTGCGAGCGTGGTCAACGCGCGCCTGGAACGGGTGCGTGCCGCCTACCCGCCCAACCCGTGCGCCGAGATCAACGCCGCCTGCGACGCGGCAAACGAGGCGCTGGCCGCCTACCAGGGACTCGCCGAAGCGGTGGCCGATGCCTGCGCCGGGAGCGGAGCGGCGGGGCCCAGCGACGCGGTCATCACCGACGCCGATGCCTATGCAGCGGACACCAGTGCCAACGGCATCGCCGGGCAGTTGGGTGCGATGGCCACCGTGCTCGGCAACGCCACCGACCGGCTGCGCGGGATCAGTGTTCCCAGCCCGGGCCTGCCGGACATCGAGGCGCTGACCGCGCTCGAAGGGCTGGTGGCCGCCGGTGGCGCGTCAGCGGCGGGCTTTTGGGGCGAGTTCTTCCCGCCCAATCCCTGCAGGCCACTCGGGTGATGCCGGCCCGATCCGATCGCGGCGGGGCCGGGTGCTCCGCCGAGTTCGGGGCCCCACACCGCGTATTGGTCCCCGCGCCCCCTCGCTACGGCAGGGCGACCTCGAAGTAGTCGAATTCGGCCGCCAGGCCGCTGATCGGGCCCTGCCCGGCAATTATGCCGATATGGTTCGGGCTGATCGGCAGCTGGCGGGTACCGACCTCGACCCACGCGCTGCCATCCGCGCTGTACGACGCGGTGTAGCTGTCGCCGATGCGGATCAGCCGGAGGTAGATCACCCCGGCCTGTCCAGGCTCGCTCGCATAGTTTGGGCTCTGGTATTGCCCATCGACCAGCGCATCCCAGTACAGGCCGTTGCCCACGCAGCCCTGCGCGCACTGGGCAAAGGCGCGCCCGAACTGCATCGCGCTCCGGAAGTCCTCGTAGATCACCAGGCCGGCGACCTCGAAGTTCCGGGCAGGCTCAAATCGCACGAAGGTCTCGATCACGAAGTCCCCGTTGGGTGCCGGCCGTAGAAGCAGGTTGTGCGGATCCTCGGCGCTGAACCCGGTGGGCTGGACCTGGATCCGCAGGAAGCCATCATCGGTCAGGCTCCAGAGGTCGGGATCCTCGCCACGCCACTCCCACCCTTCGGCCAGCGTGCCGCTGAACTCGTCGCGGAACAGGTAGGCGGGGGTAGGTTCGGGCGTCGGCTCCACGGTGGGCGTCGGTGCCGCCGTCGAGGCGTCGGGGGACGCGGTCGGGTCAGGGGTCGGCGAGCCCTGAGCCGCGCACGCGCCCACGAGGGCAGCGACGAGCACGAGCACGGTCACGGATCGCATGGCACACCTCTTATCGTCGGGGCACAGAGAGGCGCTCCGCCGCCCTGAGCATGGGCCGCGCCCACGCCGGGGCAAGAGCCGGTGGTCGCCAGTTTCCGGGTCATGTGGCCCGGTCGGCCGCCCCAGGGACGCGCCGGGCGCCGCTAGCCGTCCTTCCTATACTCAACCGATGCCCAGAACGCGCGACGTCGCCAGCGACCGGATGTTCAACGAAGGCCCTGCCCCTGGCGCGCCGCTCGCCGCGCGGATGCGCCCGCGTTCGCTTGAGGAGTTCGTCGGGCAGGCCCACCTCGTCGGGCCGGATGGGGCACTGACCAAGGTCGCGCGCCCGGGCTACCTGCCGTCGATGGTGCTGTGGGGCCCGCCTGGCAGCGGCAAGACGACGCTCGCGCGCCTCGTGGCCGACCGGTTCGGCGGGCAGTGGAAGCCGATCTCGGCCGTCACGTCGGGCGTGGCAGACATCCGCCAGCTGGTTGCCGATGCGCGTGCCGTGCAGAGCGGCGGTGGCCGGACGGTGGTCTTCATTGACGAGCTGCATCGGTTCAACAAGGGCCAGCAGGACGCGCTGCTGCCGCACGTCGAGGACGGCACCATCGTCCTGATCGGGGCAACCACGGAGAACCCGTACTACGAGATCAACTCGCCGCTGCTGTCGCGGCTGCGCGTCTACCGGTTGGAGCCGCTGGGGACCGATGACCTGCGTGCGGTGATCCGGCGCGCAACGGCCGACGAGCGAGGGCTGGCCGGCCGGGTGATGCTCTCCACAGAGGGGGAAGAGACGCTCCTCGACCTGTCGGGCGGCGACGCGCGGCAGGCGCTCAACGTGCTCGAAGCCGCGGCCGCGGTGGCGCCAGACGGAACCGCGCTCGGTCCCGAGGCGATCGCCGAGGCGGCGCAGCAGCGCCTGCTGGCGTATGACCGGGTCGGCGATCAGCACTACGAGGCCGCCTCGGCCTTCATCAAGAGCATGCGCGGCAACGACCCGGATGCGGCGCTGTACTGGTGCGCCAGCATGATCGCCGCCGGCGAGGATCCGACCTTCGTGGCGCGGCGGATCGTGATCGCCGCCAGCGAGGACGTCGGCAACGCCGACCCGCGCGCGCTGCAGGTGGCGGTGGCGGCCATGCAGGCGGTGGAGATGATCGGGCTGCCGGAGGCGCAGTACGCACTGGCCCAGGCGGCGGCCTACGTGGCATCGGCGCCGAAGTCGAACCGGGCCGGAGCTGGCTACTTCGCCGCGCTCGCCGATGTCCAGGAGCGCGGCCGACTGCCGGTGCCGCTCCACCTCCGGCCGTCCTCGCACCGGCGCCTGGCGCGTGAGCACGGCTACGGCAAGGGCTACCTGTTCCCGCATGACTTCGCGGATGCGGACGTCGATCAGCAGTACCTGCCCGACGAGCTGGCCGGGCGGGTCTACTACGAGCCGTCGGACCAGGGCCTGGAGACGCAGATCGGCCAGCGACTCGAGCGCCTGCGACGCGCCCGACGCGGCGAGGGGAACCCCGGGAACGGCTAGCGGGGCCCGATCTCGAGCATGCCGAAGGCAACCACCGCGACAGCCAGCAGGATCGCCATGCCCGCGACCAGGATGCCGATGCTGCGCAGGTCGCGCAGCACGTAGTGATAATCCGCGGCGGCGCGGTCGCCGAGGCGGGATGGGCCCGAGACGGCGAAGCGCGGGTCGGCTTTCATGCCACGAGAAGCGGCGGATGGCCGGCCGGGGGCCGGCCGGGGCGCATCCGTGCGGCCCTCGGCTGCGCTCGCGACCGCGTCGCCGACATCGGTCGGAATCGGCCGGGCGGTCGGCGCCGGACGCTGAAGGGCGCGCCGCTGTGCGCGCCGCTGCCGCTCGCGGCGGTTGGCCGCCTTGCCTCCCTGTCGGGCCATCGGTACCCCTGCTGTGGTGTAGCTGCGGCCCGCACTCACCGGTGAGGCCGATTCGGGGCGGTATGATACCAGCCGTCTCGGCCCACCCCGACGGGCACCCCGCCCGACCCGGTCCGGCCGCCCGACCGGATGGTGCCCAGCCGGTGTCAGATCTCAACCGATTCCTTGCCGACAATCTGGCCGTCGTGGTGGCGGTGCTCGCCGCCGTTCTGGCAGTGCTGACGGTCGTCACCGTCGCGCAGTGGGCCCGACTCGGTCGAGCGGTACGCGGATATCGGTCCCTGCTGGGTGGCTCCGACGGCGGATCGCTCCAGCAGGTGCTCGACGCACACATCGGCACGGTCGGAACCGTGAGGGAGCAGCTGGAGCAACTGGTGCTCCTCTACGACCACCTGGAGGCGCGCTCACGCGGAAGTCTCCAGCACGTCGGAGTGGTGCGCTTCAATCCGTTCGAGGACACCGGGTCAGATCAGAGTTTCGCCATCGCGCTGCTCGATGGCCGGCGCGATGGGATCGTCATCAGCAGCCTGCACGGACGCGGTCAGACGCGCATCTTCGCCAAGCCGGTCTCCTCGGGCGAATCGACGCACACGCTCTCCGATGAGGAGGCCCAGGCGATCCGCATCGCGTCGGAGGGCACCAGCGCCAAGCCCGCCGTCGGCTGAGACCACCCGCGTGCCGACAGACCAACCGTCCGATCCGACCCAGGAACAGCTCGCCGCCCGCCGCCTGCTCGATGCACTCCGTCGATACCATCGGCGCGAACCGCTCCGAGCCGACGTCCGCGTCGACACCCTGATCGCCCAGGTGCACGGCAGCGTCGACGCCCGTCCGGCGGGACATCGAGGCGCCACCCGGTTGACGATCGACGACGCGGCGCTGCGGGCCGTGATCGACGGGTTGGTTGCGCGCGGCGCGATGGAACGGCGCGGCCACCGGGTGCGACTGCCCGACCACCAGCCGGGCCTGAGCCCGGAGATGCGGGAGCGCGTCGATCGGCTGCTGGGCGGCCTTCGCGAGGCCGGCGCCGCCCCGCCCCCGATCGACGGGATCGCTGCGCGGCTCGGCATCCCGGCGGGTGTGGTGGCACAGCTGCGCGCCGCCGGCGAGGTCGTCAGCGTGGCTCCGGGCATCGACTATCCGCGCGCCACCTGGCTCGAGATCAGCGAGCGCCTCGACCGGCTGGCCCGTGGCGGACCGCTCAACGTCGCCCGGGTCAGGGACGATCTCCGCGCGAGCCGCCGCCACGCAGACGCGATCCTTCATTACCTCCGCAACGGACCGCCTCGAGCCTCCGGCTGAACGACCCGGCGGCACGTACCTGTGTCAGGAGGCCGCGCCAGGCCGGTCGAGCGCCAGGTCGGCGATCGGCAGATCCTCCCCGGCGGCCAGACGTGCCTGGCGGAACGAGGCTGCAGCCGCAGGCCGGTCGCCCCGCTGCTCATACCGCTCTCCGAGGGCAAGCAGCAGATCGACCAGCCGCCCGCGCATGAATGCACGCCGATCCTCCACGAAGGCCGAGTCGCCGTAGAAGGGGCAGTCGTCGAGGTAGTCGCCGCGGTACAGCGAGCGAGCCCGTTCGAGGTTGGCAAGCGCGTCGTCCGGGTTGGCCGCAGCACCGGCCGCCGCCATGCGCTCTTCGAAGGCCGCGACGTCATTCCACTCGACGACGGCCGGATCGAGCCGGTACCGATCGTTCTGGAACGTGATCGCCGCGCCCCGTTCGCGACCGATGCGCCCCGGCTCGAGGGTGCTGCGCAGTCCACCCAGGGTGCGATGGAACGCGAGATCCGCACGGTCCAGGTCAACGTCAGGCCAGATCAGCTCGATGATCTCGTCCTTGGCGGCGCCGCGCTCGCCGCGATCGAGCAGAAAGGCGAAGACCGCCTCTGCTTGTCGGGAACCCGCCTTGGCGCCCCCCCATTGGCGCAGTTGCTGACCGCCCCGCTCGGCGTGCAGTGGTCCCAGTGCGAAGACGTGGAGCCCCGTGCCCGACGGCGACGCGGCGTCCTGCAGCACCTGCCGAAGCGCCGCCGCGTGGGTGTCGAAGGAGGCCCGCTCCCGGTGCAGCGTGTCGAGCGCCTCGACCTGCTCATCGTGTCGCTCCGCGAGGCCGAGCGATGCTGCGAGATAGCTCGCCGCCAGGCCGAGCATCTCGAGCTCCCGGTGCGTGAATGGCAACCCGGATCGCTTGCCGCCGAACAGCGCCCTCCCCACCACGGTCTCGCCAACGCGCAGCGGGACCCGGTACGCAAGCGGCGAGTCGCGGTCGAAGGTTCCGTGGACCGCGACCACGACGCCGGAAAGATCGGTCACCTCGGTGCCGCTGAGACGGAAGGTTCGGGTCAGCCGGGCCAGCGCCGGTTCGATCGAGCGGTCCGGCCGCTGGGCGGTGAGGATGTCCTCGCCGAGCGCCCGGAGGAGGCGGCTCGACGTCGCATCGGCGCCCCCGCCACCAAGCAGGGCGCGACCCCGCTCGGTGATCGGATCGAAGAGGGCAATGGTCACAACCAGCGCGAGGGCGGTCACGATGGGGAGATCGACGGCCAATACCTGTCGCGTCAGCCCCTCGAGTCCGATCAGTGCCCCCACGAAGACCGTGACGGCGAGACCGATGCCCAGGGAGTAGCGGAACGCGCGCCCCGCGACGTTCGACGCCAGGAAAAGGCCGTGCGCGAAGACCGCGTAGGCCGCCAGGATCATGGCTGCGCTCACCAGCGAGACACCGATCCACGGGTCGCTGTCGGCCGGCCCGGGAAGGAATCGGATCACGCCGCCCGCCGCGCCCACGCCCACCGTGGCCAGCGCGGCAAGCAGCTGCCGTCGGCGTGATTGATCCGATCCGGCTCTCCGCAGGCCCGCAGCGATCCAGGCGATCGCTGCCGCGAAGATCGCGATGCGGACGGCGATCCATGCCCAACCGAAGAACTCACCGGGAATGTCCGGCAGCTCGAAGTGCGGCGGCGTGACGGAGAACTGCTGATCCGGCCAGATGACGGCGCCGATCGCCATGGCCGCCGACAACAGGTAGGTCGCCAGCAGCGTGCCGCGCGCCAGCGTGGATCGGCGCCCTTCGATAGCCAGTGCCAGCGAGATGTGCAGCGTTCCGGCCGGCAGCAGGAAGGCGGCCACGTCCTCGATCGCGTTTGCCGGCCGGATGATCGATGGGTCGCTGGTGAGCCGCTGAACGATGATCGCGGTTGACCAGGTCATGAGGTACAGGCAGAGGAGACCGAAGACTCCGGCCGCCGGCTGTCGGCGCGCCCGGGTGACCACCACCAGCCCCAGCCAGGTCGCGAGGATCGCTGTGACACCGTGCGCCGCTATCTCGAGTTGGGCGGCCGTATTCACTGGCCTCCTCCCTTGGGAACCGGCAGTTCCGCCACGATACGCGGCCGGATCGACTGCCACAAGCCCCGCGACACGCGAGCTGTCCGGCAAGCGGCTGATAACCGTCGCATGCACGGGTCCTCGGCTACCATCGGCGAGATGCCAGCGGTGGTGCCTTCGCCGAATCAACTCCCCATCTTCGAGGAGTTCGTCGCGCCGACGCCACATCGCAGTCGGCCCCGCCTGCGCGTCCAGCCGCCCCTGCTTGCCGATCTGACGGCGCGCCAACGCAAGGCCGTAACCCACGGCGACGGTCCGCTGCTGGTGGTGGCAGGCGCGGGCACCGGCAAGACCACCGTCATCACTCGACGCATCGCGTGGCTGATCGCCGAGCGACGCGCCAAGCCCTCGGAGATCCTGGCCCTCACCTTTACTGATCGCGCCGCCGCCGAGATGACCGAGCGGGTCGATCAGCTGGTGCCGTACGGCTTCACCGATACGGTGATCAGCACCTTCCACGCCTGGGGTGATCGCCTGCTGCGTGAGCACGCCCTGGAGGCGGGTCTCTCAGACCGATCGACCGTCCTGTCCCGGCCCGAGCAGGTGATCTTCCTGCGCGAACACCTCTTTGATCTGCCCCTCGACCGCTATCGGCCACTCGGAGACCCGACCCGATTCCTGCACGCGCTGGTGACGCTGATCAGCCGGGCCCGCGACGAGGATGCCTCCCCGGCCGACTACCGTGCGTCGGCCGACGCGCTCGCCGCGAGAGCGGCAGAGGTCCCCGACGATGCGGCGCTGGCCGAGTCGGCGGGGCAGCAGGCGGAGCTCGCAGCGCTGTACGAAGCGTACGAGGCGCTCATGCGGCGCAGCGACCGACTCGACTTCGGCGACCAGGTCGGGATGGCCCTGCGTCTGCTGCGCGAGCATCCGGCGGTGCTCGAAGCCGAGCGGGGCCGGTATCGGTACATCCTGGTCGACGAATTCCAGGACACCAACCACGCGCAATTCGAGCTGGTCAGGTTGCTCGCCGGTTCTCCCACCGCGAACGTCACCGTGGTCGGGGACGATGACCAGAGCATCTACCGATTCCGGGGCGCCGCGCTCTCGAACATCCTCGGATTCCGAGCCGTGTATCCGACTGCGGCCAGCGTGGTCCTGACCGATAACTTCCGCAGCCGCCAGCCGATCCTCGACGCCGCGTACCGCCTCATCCGTCACAACGATCCTGATCGGCTCGAGGTTCGCGAGGGGCTCGACAAGCGCCTCGTGGCGCGGAGCAAGTTTGCGCAAGGGCTGAAGGACCGACAGATCGACCTGCTCGCGTATGACACCGGCTCGGACGAGGCCGACGCCGTTGCTGAACGAATCGCCGAGTCGGTGCGCTCGGGGAGGAGAGCGGGCGACCACGCCGTGCTGGTTCGGACCAACCGCGATGCGGACGCCATCGTCCGCGCGCTGAACATGGTGCAGCTGCCATGGCGCTTCGCGGGGACGGCGGGGCTCTACCGAACTGCCGAGGTCCGGCCGCTGATCAGCTTCCTGCGGGCCGTAAATGATCCGGACGACTCGATCAGCTGCTACGACCTGGCGACCTCGGAGCTCTTCGGGCTGGCAGCGAAGGACGTCACCGCGGCGCTCAACGCAGCGGCACGGCGGCGAACCAGCCTGGAAGTCGCGCTCCGCCAGGCGGCCGATGGCGCCCACGGGAATCTATTCGGCCCGCGCTCGATGGAGGTCGTGCAGCGACTCCTGGCCACGCTCGACCAGCATCGGTCGATGAGTGCCGAGCGCACCACCGGCGAGCTGCTGTACCACTTCCTCAGCGCATCCGGCTGGCTCGGTCGGCTGGCCGCCCAGGCCCGACAGAGCGGTGAGGAGCGGCTGGCCAATGTCGCCCGCTTCTTCGAGATCGTCCGCCGACAGTCGGCATTGCTCCGCGACGACCGGCTGCCCTTCCTGGTGGCGCAGCTCGACACGCTGCTGGAGGTGGGCGACGATCCATCCACGGCCGATACCGGCCCCGATGAAGGAGACGCGGTTCACGTGCTGACCTACCACCGGGCCAAGGGCCTTGAGTTCCCGGTGGTCCACATGGTCGGCCTGGTTGACGACCGATTCCCCACGCGCTCACGTGGCGACCAGCTCCCGCTTCCGGCGGACCTGGTTCGCGACCCGATGCCGGAGGGTGACCACCATCTGTCCGAGGAGCGTCGCCTCTTCTACGTCGGGATGACGCGGGCGCGGGAGGAGCTCTTCCTGAGCTGGGCGCGCGATTACGGCGGCAGAACAGCTCGGCGACTCAGCCAGTTCGTGCTGGAGGCGCTCGACCTGGCGCCCGCCACGCCGGTCGAAGCGGTGCGTCCGAGCATGGCGGAGCGGATCGCTCGTCACGGTCGCCGGCCGCAGCCCTCGGCGGCTCCGGACCGCCCGACGCTGGGCGACCAGCCCCTGACGTTGAGTTACGGGCAGGTGAACGACTAC
>JAOUHE010000064.1 GCA_029865285.1 Chloroflexota bacterium | reverse complement strand
CGACCCCAGCGCGGTCGTGATGGCGTACGACCCCGCCGCCCTCCGTGCGCTGAGCGGCAACCCCGGCGTGGCGCCGCCATTCGACCCATACCCGGTGATCGACCAGGTGGTGGAGGCCTACGACGTGCGCTGGGTGGTCGTCACCCTCCGCGACGGCGAGACGCGCGATCCACTTGGCCTGTGGGACGGCGCACAGGCAACCGATGCCGACGGCAATCACCCCGCATTCCTTGACACGCGCCCTGCCTTCGAGGCGCCCGGCGTCCGGGTCTACGCCGTCGTCGGGCGTGAGCTGCTGCCGGGCGGCTAGTACTTCCGGCGCCCGAAGTACTGTTGACCCCGCGCACCTTCGGCGGGGAGCATGGCCGTCCGTCGAGTACCAGGCCGTCTCCAGTACTACCGAGGAAGAGCGCCTCTTGGCAAAGACCGCCCCAACCCCAGCCATCATCGCCCCTGCCGATTCGTTCGAGCAGTTGCAGGCGAGTGCCACCGACTCCGTGCGACGCGATGCGCGCCGCGTGCGTGATTCGGTGGATCGCTACCGGGAGCACTACCGACGACGCCTGGAGGACTGGCTGCAGCTCCGCTCGCGCCTGGACCAGCGGCTCGCCGCATCGGGCTCGGGGGCGTCGCCGCAGGCACTCCGCGCCGAACACGAAGCGCTCGGCCGTGAGCTGGCAAGGCTCCAGGGACGGCTGAAGCGCATGGACGTTGCCGCCCGACAGCTCGAGTTGGTATCGAGCTATCTCGCCAGCGACGACCTGCAGAACGACGAGCCGACCCTGTCCGACGCGGATCTCTCTCCCGCAGCCATCTCGTTGCGGATCATCCAGGCCCAGGAAGGGGAGCGACAGCGACTCGCCGAGGAGGTCCACGACGGGCCCGCCCAGGTGCTGACCAACGCCATCTTCCAGGTCGAGTACCTCGACCGGGTCATCGACGACTCACCCAAGACCGCCCGCGCCGAACTCGCCTTCCTGCGCACCATGCTGCGTGACGGGCTCGACGAGGTGCGCTCGTTCATCGCTGCACTGCGCCCCCCGTCGGTCGATCTGGGCCTGACCCAGGCCATCGCCGAAGCGGGCGCGGCATTTACCACCCGCCACGGGATCGCCGTGGAGGTATCGGTCGACGGAATCGATCAGCGCGTCCCGCGCGACGCAAAGGCGCCCGTCCTGCGCATCGTGCAGGAGGCGCTCCAGAACGTTCGAAAGCACGCGGCCGCAACCCGCGTGCTCGTCAACCTGGCGGGGGAGCACCTCGTCATCTCCGACAACGGCCGCGGCTTCGACGTCATGCGCCTCGCCTCCGCGCGGCGCAACTTCGGGCTGCAGTTCATGAGGGAGCGAGCTGAGCTGATGGGCTCATCGCTCCAGATCGAATCGCGTCAGGGGGAAGGGACGCGCATCCTGCTTCGCATTCCGGAGGTTCACTAATGGTTACCATGGCTCGCAAGGAGGAGACCGTGCAGACAAAAGCTGAGGAACGCCGCCAGGGCGGCGACAGGCGCAATCTCGGATCAAAGACCCGAATCGTGATCGTCGACGAGCAGACGCTCTTCCGGCGCGGGGTGGGCAACATCCTGGAGCTCGAGAGCGACATGGAGGTGATCGGGGAGGCCGGGACCGGCCGCGAAGCGATCGCCCTCATCGAAGAGAAGACGCCGGACGTGGTCCTCATGGACCTGACCCTGCCGGCCCCCAACGGGATCGAGACCACGGCGCGGATCAAGCGCGAGCTGCCGCACACGGCGGTCATCGTTCTCGCCCCCACCGACGACGAGGATCAGCTCTTCGAGGCGATTCGGGCCGGGGCAGCCGCCTTTGTCCTGAAGAGCATCGACCCGACCGATCTCATCGGGATCATCCGCCGCGTGCGATCGGGCGAGTACCTGATCAACGACAAGGTCTTCGCCAAGCCCGCGGTCGCCAGCCGCGTCCTCAAGGAGTTCCGCGAACTCGCCGTGTACGGCGCCGAGGCCCAGCCGATCTTCGCCCCGCTCTCTCCGCGCGAGGTCGAGATCCTGGACAACATCGCCCAGGGGATGACCAACAAGCAGGTCGCGTATGCCCTCGGCATCAGCGAGCAGACGGTCAAGAACCACATGTCGAGCATCCTGCGCAAGCTCTCGGTCAACGACCGGACCCAGGCCGTGGTGTACGCCATGCGCCAGGGCTGGATCAAGATCCCGGAGGATTGACCGACCTCCAAAGTCCCGATGCGGGCCGGTACTCCTGTGCCATGGCAGGAGGTCGGCACCGGGGCTAGCCTCGGTTCTGTCGCTTGCGGGTATCCGCAAACGGCCTTCATCTACGAGGAGCTCCGTACCGCAATCCGGAGCACCTCGGGCCTCCTCCTCCGGTGAAGGAGCCACGCCACCAGGCGTGGCTCCTTTGCTTTCTTCCCAGCCGTTCGCGCGGGACGGGGCGCTGCCCGCTTCCGCCGAGCAGGGCCAATCGGCCCTTGACAAGTGCAGGAGCGTACGCAAAGGTACCGGTCCGGCGATGGCGGATGGGACGATCGGGTCATATTCATCGACCCGCGGGCCGCATATCCTGCCCTCGTCAATCTCCAAGGAAAGGAGGTATTGCGAAGCATGATTCAGTTCATCAGCACTTTTCTTGCTCACTTCCGCCGCGAGGACGAGGAAGGCCAGACGCTCGTCGAGTACGGGTTGCTCCTGGCCCTCATCGCGATCATCGTGATCGTTGCTCTTCTGTTCCTCGGCCCGATCGTGAGCCAGATCTTCCAGAACGTCGGCGACAACCTGCAGGGCACCTGAGCCCCGTTCGTCATCGCTAGACACCGCGAGAGCCCCCGGGATTCCCGGGGGCTCTCGACTTTGCCCGGTACGCCAATGCGTCACCCGCGCTCAACGGCGGGAGTACCACTCCCGGCATAGGTCACAAGTCCGGTCGATGCGAGTTGCCGCGTCCTCGTAGACTGTTGACCGCAGGCACAACCCTGCACCACCGAATCCATCGGTCCTTTGTTGCTGCTCGAAGGGGAAGATATCCGTGAAGCGATCAAATCGCCTGGTGATCCTGGTCGGAGTGCTGCTCGCCGTCCTGGCGTTCGTGGGGATCGTCATCCTCCTGGGGCAGAACACCACATCGACTCCCGTTGAGGCGCGCACCGTCAAGGTGCTGGTCGCCACCGAAAACATCGACATCGGCGACCCGGTGACGCCTGACGTCGTCGAGGTCAAGGAGGTGGACCCAGAGGCCGTGACCGGGACGCGCTTCTCAGACCCGTCACAGCTCACCGGGTCGCCGGCGCTCTACCCGATCCTCGCAGGATCACAGGTGAGCCAGGAGTCGGTCGGCCTCGGGCCTCGCGCGAATATCTGCATCACCTGCCAGCTGCAGCCGGGCGAGCGGGCGATCGCCTTCCAGGTCGACCGGGTAACCGGCATCGACTTCCTGGTCCAGCCGGGCGATCACATCGACATCGTCTACCGGACCGAGATCCAGGTGCTGCAGCCGACCGCCGACACGGTGGACGCCAGTCCTGGCGAGCAGCAGCGCTTCGAGCCGGTGACCGGCCTCGAGGCGGCGCCGACGGTGAAGACCCTCCTGCAGAACAAGCGGGTCCTGTACGTCAGCGCCACGCGCATCAAGTCGCTGGTCGATGCTTCGGCAACCCCGAGCCCGGGCCAGGCGAACACGCAGACCCCGGCCGCCATCGAGACGGTGATCGTCATCTTCGCCGGCACCGATGCGGACGCCGAGGCGATCAAGTTCGCCCAGACCGACCAGTCGATCATCGGCCCGCTGACCGCACTCCTGCGAAGTGCGGGGGACGACGTGATCGAGGAGACGACCGGCGTGACGCTCAAGATCCTGGTCGAGACGTTCGGGATCCCGATCCCGGACATCATCCAGGTCGTCCTGCCGACAGCGACCCCGGCCCCGTAGGCCCCGGTCAGCATCGTTATTCACGAACTCAGCACGCGAAGGAACGCGACCGTGATCAAGGTCCTCATCGTCGACGACATTCCGGAGACGCGCGATCACCTTACGAAGCTTCTCGGCCTCGAGCGGGAGATCGACGTGGCCGGGACGGCCGGGTCGGGCGAAGAGGCGATCCAGGTCGCCATGGATCTGCGTCCCGATGTCATCGTCATGGACATCAACATGCCGGGTATGGACGGGGTGGCCGCCGCGGAGATCATCTCCCAGCGGCTGCCCACCAGCCCGATCATCATGATGAGCGTCCACGGCGAGGCCGAGCAGCTGAAGCGGGCGATCTCCGCCGGCGCGCGCGAGTTCCTGGTGAAGCCGTTCAGCGGCGACGAATTCTCCGAGAGCATCCGCCGCGTGTACGAACGCGAGGTCAGCCGGCGCGTCCAGCTGGCTGGAGAGATCGCGCAAACGCCCGCACCGACCAAGCTCAGCGATGAAGGCGACCACCAGGTGATCGCGGTCTTCTCACCGAAGGGCGGCGCGGGCCGCACCACGATCGCCACCAACCTTGCGGTCGCCATCCACCGCGAGACCGGCGCACGTGTGTGCTTGGTCGATGCCAACCTGCAGTTCGGCGATATCGGAGTCCTGCTCAACCTCAACCCCAAGAACCAGTCGATCATCGACGCGGTCGAGCGCGGCGAGCCGGACGGCGAGGTGGTTGACTCGGTCGTCATCGACCATTCGACCGGGATCCGCGTCCTGCTGGCGCCGCCCGCGCCAGAGGGAGCCGATCTCGTCACACCCGCCTACCTGCGCAAGATCGTCGAGCACCTGCGGGCAACGCACGACTTCGTGATCGTTGACCTGCCTGCCGGGCTCACCGATCACACCCTGGGGGTGATGGATCTGGCCGATACGATCGTGGTCCTGACGGCGCTCGAGATCACGACCATCAAGAACGTCCGTCTCTTCCTCGAGGTGGCCGATCAACTCGAGTACAACCGCGCGAAGGTCCGGCTCGTGGTCAATCGGGCGGATACCGCCCAGGGGATCCGGATCGCCGACGTCGAGGCGTCCGTCCGCCGTCCCATCGACGCAACAATCGTGTCCGACGGCCGGCTGTCGGTGCTGGCGGTCAATCGGGGGGTTCCATTCGTCGTATCCCATCCGGAGAGCGTGCTGACGCGCGACGTGATGAGTCTTGCCAAGCTCCTTGCCGGCGAGACCGCTGCTGCCCAGGACAAGCCGAATAAGCGCGGACTCTTCGCGCGCCGTTAGAAGGGGAAGGTACAGCCGAGATGTCACTGCTGAAGAGGATCGAACGCTCCCAGCCCGCGGGCGAGGGCGAGCCGGCGCTGCCGAGCGTGCCGCAGGCGCCCGGACCGCCGAAGAGCGGCATCCCGACCGCGCCGCCCGGTGCACCCGGGGTCTCGGGGCGCTTCAGTGGAGCCGTCCCGGCCCGCGAGTCGTTCCGCGAGGCGAAGTACCGCGTCCAGAATCGCCTCGTCAACGAGCTCGATCCCAAGCTCGACCTGAGCAACCAGGCAGAGGTGCGGCGCCAGATCGAGGAGCTCTTCGGCAAGGTCGCCGACGAGGAGGGGATGGCCCTCACCCGCGCCGAGCGCGTGCGCATGCTCGAGCAGATCACCGATGAGATCCTGGGACTCGGGCCGCTGGAGCCGCTGCTCCGCGACGAGACCGTCACCGAAGTGATGGTCAATGGTCCGCAACAGGTCTACATCGAGCGCGAAGGCATGCTGAAGCTGACCAACGTGACGTTCCAGAACGACGAGCACGTGATGAAGATCATCCAGCGCATCATTTCGCCGATCGGCCGTCGCATCGACGAGTCGAGCCCGATGGTGGATGCCCGCCTGGCCGATGGGTCCCGCGTCAACGCCATCATCCCGCCGCTGTCGCTCGTTGGCCCGGTGCTGACGATCCGGAAATTCGCCGCGACCCCCTTCACGGTGGAGGACCTGATCCGCTTCGGCACCGCAACGCCCGACATGTTCGAGTTTCTCGAGGCCTGCGTGAAGGCTCGCCTGAACGTCTTCGTCTCCGGCGGCACTGGCTCCGGCAAGACGACCATGCTCAACATCCTCTCCTCGTTCATCCCCGACGACGAGCGGATCGTCACGATCGAGGACGCCGCCGAGCTCCAACTCCGCCAGGAGCACGTGGTAACGCTCGAGGCGCGGCCATCGAACATCGAGGGCAAGGGTGCGATCCCGATTCGCGAACTCGTCCGCAACGCCCTGCGCATGCGGCCGGACCGGATCGTCGTCGGCGAGTGTCGTAGCGCCGAGGCGCTCGACATGCTGCAGGCCATGAACACCGGCCACGACGGCAGCATGTCGACCGGCCACGCCAACACCCCGCGCGACATGCTCGCGCGGCTCGAGACGATGGTCCTCATGTCCGGCATGGATCTGCCGCTCAAGGCGATTCGAGAGCAGATCGCCTCGGCGGTTGACCTGATCGTCCACCAGAACCGGCTGAAGGATGGCACGCGCAAGATCATCGCCATCACCGAGGTCCAGGGCATGGAGGGCGACGTGATCGTGATGCAGGACATTTTCGTCTTCGAACAGACCGCGGTCGTCGAGGGCAAGATCGAGGGAAGGCTGCGGCCCACCGGAATCCGCCCCAAGTTCGTCGAGAAGTTCGAAGCGGCCGGGATTCACCTGCCGCCGAACGTCTTCGGCTCACCGTTCTAGCCCGGGAGTCGTAAGCAACCATGGGAATGCTGCAATTCGTCATCGCGGGCCTCGCGGCCGGCGCAGTGCTGTTCGTCGCGATCGGCATCGCGATGACCGGCTCCGGCGGCGTCGCCTCGCGCCTTGAGCGATATACGCGCGCAGGCGGTGCGGCCACGTCCGAGCCGGCTGCCGGCGCCGAGCGCGAGTCGGCGGTGATCGCCGGCATCACGCGAGTCATGGAGGGCCAGGACCTCAACGCGCGCCTTTCAACCGAGATTGCGCGCGCCGACCTGAAGCTGCGGCCTGCGGAGTTTGTGGCTGCCTGGATCGCCTCGCCGTTCGCGTTCACGGCCGCCGCGTTCGTGGCTGGGATCATCTTCCCGGGCTTCCGCAACGTGGTCGCGCTGGCGGCCTTCTTCCTGATCGGGGCCTACTTCCCGCGATGGTACCTCGGGTATCGGCAGCGGAAGCGCCTGGCCGAGTTCAGCAGGCAGCTGCCCGATACGATCACCCTCCTGGCCAACTCGCTGCGCGCCGGCTCGTCGTTCCTCCAGGGAGTCGAGTTGGTGACCCGCGAGGCGCGCCCACCGATCTCCGAGGAGTTCGAGCGGGTGGTCCGCGAGATGAGCCTGGGAATCGCCCTCCAGCCGGCCCTGAACAACCTCGTCCGCCGCGTCGCCTCCGAGGACCTCGAGTTGCTCGTCACCGCGATCAACATCCAGAGCCAGGTCGGTGGCAACCTGGCGACCGTCCTCGACTCGATCGCGTTCACCATCCGCGAGCGTGTCCGCATCATCGGCGAGATCCAGACTCTGACCGCCATGCAGCGCTACAGCGGTTACGTCATCACCCTGCTGCCCGTCGGCCTGGGGGGGCTCCTCTTCCTGATCAGCCCGTCGTACATCACCGTCATGTTCAACAAGCCCCCCGAGACGTTCGGGCTGCCCACCGGCCTCATCTTCTTCGGAGTCGGCCTGATCAGCATGGGCATCGGGTACCTGTTCATTCGCCGAATCGTCGATATCAAGGTGTAGTTGCAGATGTCAAGCCCAGAAATCGTCATTGCCGTCCTTGCGGCTGTTGCCGTCCTGCTGCTCACCTACGGACTCGCCGGCGGGGCGCCGAAGGATGCGGTTCAGCAGCGCCTCGAGCAGCTGGTCGTGCAGCCGAAGACGCTCGAGGAGTTCGAGCTGCAGCAGCCGTTCTTCGAACGGGTCATGCGCCCGCTCGTCAAGCGCCTGTCGAAGATCGTGCGGCGCGGAGACCAGGGCGGCATCATCGAGCGGACCGACGCAAGGCTGGAACGAGCCGGCTACCCCGGTGGGCTGCGCGGCGCCGACTGGATGGGCGTCAAGATCCTGATGACGATCGTCTTCGCGGTCGTGATCGGCCTCCTCATGCTCGTCACGGGCCGGGTCCAGCTCGCCCTTCTCTTTGCATTGGTGGGCGCGCCGCTCGGCTTCATGGCCCCCGAGTTCTGGCTCGGCCGCCGCATCCGCGCGCGATCCTTCTCGATGGTCCTGCAACTGCCCGACGCGCTCGATCTGCTCACCATCTCGGTGGAGGCGGGACTCGGGTTCGACGCTGCCCTTGCCAAGGTGGTGGAGAAGATGGAAGGGCCGCTTGTCAACGAATTCCGGCAGGCGCTGGCCGAAGTGCGGATGGGTCGCACGCGGCGTGACGCGCTGCGCGATGTGGCCACTCGTGCGGATGCCCAGCCGGTGAGCAACTTCATCGGCGCCATCATCCAGGCGGAGCAGCTCGGCGTGCCAATCGCCAAGGTTCTCCAGATCCAGAGCCAGCAGTTGCGCATCGAGCGCCGTCAGCGCGCCGAGGAGATGGCTGCCAAGGCCCCGGTGAAGATGCTCTTCCCGATGGTCGGCTGCATCTTCCCGACGATCTTCATCGTGATCCTGGGTCCGGCCGTGGTGACCATCATGGGCGGCGTCGGCATCTGAGATGGTGCCGGCGATACGGCCGGCCATCCTGCTGGTCGACGACGACGCGACGCTCCTGTCGGTCCTCTCGCGGCGCCTCGTGCACGAGGGGTACGACGTCCAGACCGCACCCTCCGGGCCGCATGCCCTCAAGCTCCTTGAGCGCTCCTGGCCGCAACTGCTGGTGGTGGACCTGATGATGCCGGGCATGGATGGCTTCGAGCTGTGCGCCCGGGTCAAGCGCATCGCCGATCTGCCGATCATCGTCCTCTCCGCGGTGGACGCCTCGGAGGCCAAGGTGCGAGCCCTGGAGGAGTACGCCGAGGACTACATCACCAAGCCGTTCAATCCCGACGAACTCGTGGCGCGCGTCCAGCGGGTCATGCGCCGGGCATCCGCGGGGCGGCCACAGCTTGTCCTGGACGGGGGAGACCTGGAGATCGACCTGGCAGCGCGACGGG
>JAOUHE010000162.1 GCA_029865285.1 Chloroflexota bacterium | reverse complement strand
GCGATCCACCGGTGAGGCGCGCTGTCGGGGGCGTAGCGCCCCGCGGCGCCGCGCAGGAAGTCGGCGCCCCGCAGGAACTGCCCGGTGCTGCTGTACACCTCGCGGAGGCCTGCCCGCACCAGCGAATCAAAGGACGTGTCGAGTTCCAGGAGGCGCTCCTGCGCGCCGAGCCAGTCGTCGATCCGGCCGCGCTCGCGGTAGTGCGCGGCGGCGTAGCGCAGCCAGTAACGCTCCCGGTGCTCGCGCCAATCCTCGCGCTCGATCTGGTTGGTGATGATCCAGGCGTGCTGGGCGGCAGGTCCCTGGGCGAAGACCTCGGCGGGGATGCGGAAGCCGTGCACGTGCCGCCAGTGCGGCGTGTGCCAGCGGCTGCGCGCCGTCCGGACACCGGCCGAGCGTCGCGGCCGCGGGGATGCGGCATCCCCCGGACTCAGCGGCCACGGCAGCGTCGCGGCGGAACCCTGTTCCAGGGCGTGGTCGTAGTGGAGTCGCCTGAGCGGGTCGCGCAGTTCGCTCCATGCTCGATTGAGCACCGATGTGCGCCGCGTGGCAAGCGAATCGGCGGTGCTGCGATCGGGATGATGGCGCAACACCGCCTCACGGAATGCGGCCCGCAGTTCGGCAGCGGTCGCCGACGGCTCCGCCCCCAGCACCGCGTAGTAGTCGCGCGCTTCGGTCCGACCGGACCCGGCGCGCACATCGGTGGACATCCGATCGAGTCTAGCGGGGGCTGCGGATGAGCGGCATTCGGTATGCTGCCCCGCAACATGACGGTCAGCTCACACCGCGGCGCCGCGCGCGCAGGTCACCTCCTGATCATCGGCGGTGCCGAGGAGAAGCTGCGGCAGCGGCAGATCCTGTCCCGCTTCGTCTCGTTGGCGGGCGGCCCTGACGCGCGGGTGGCGATCATCTCCACCGCGTCATCGCTCGGAGAGGAGGCGACCGAGCTGTATCGCGCGCTCTTCGGCCAGATGGGCGTGCCGGACGTCCGCGGGCTGCGACCGATCACCCGCGAGGAGGCGAACGACCCCGCGACGGTGGCGGCCGTGGCCGACGCGACCGGGATCTTCATGACCGGCGGCAACCAGCTGCGTCTCTCGAGCATGATCGGCGGGACCGCACTCGGTCGCGCCATCATCGAACGCCACAAGCGCGGGGCGATCGTGGCGGGCACCAGCGCCGGGGCAAGCGCCATCTCGACCCACATGGTCTCGTTCGGTGCGAGCGGGGCGACCCCCAAGCAACGGATGACCCAGATGAGCGCCGGCCTGGGGCTGCTTGCCGGGGTGATCATCGACCAGCACTTCGAACAGCGGAACCGGATCGGCCGCCTGCTCGCCCTGGTCGCCCAGTCACCCGCCCTGCTCGGCATGGGGATCGACGAGGACACCGCCGCCCTGGTGAGCCCATCGGGCGTGATGGAGGTGATCGGCAAGGGATCGGTGACGATCCTCGATCCTGGACGCCTGCAGACTGATGCGTACGAGGTCAAGCGCTACCGACCGATCATGGTGAGCGGCGTCGTGCTCCACTCGCTCCCCTCCGGCTATCGCTTCGACCTGCGCCGCCGGCGCCTGCTCACGCCGCTGCGCACGATCTCCGGAAGCAAGCGTGACCTGGCCGAGCTGCAGGCTGCCAGCGTTCATACCCGCCGGCTGATCCGCCGAGTGGCCGCGGAGGGAGCCGATGATGTCGCCCCCGAGCGAGCCCGGCGTCGCGCCCTGCGTGCGCACCGCGACGAAGAGGCCAGCGAATGAGTCCGACGGCCCGAACGCCGCGCCCGCGCAAGGTCGCTCCTGCGCCAGATGGCGACGGGCCGCGCGCGACGCTGCGCATCGTGGAGACGCGTGTCTTCCGCGGACCCAACTACTGGAGCTACGAGCCGGCCATCAAGCTCGTCGTCGATCTCGGCGTCCTGGAGGCGTATCCGACCAACCTGATCCCCGGATTCACCGCCGGGCTCCTCGCCAATCTTCCCGGCATCGCCCAGCACTCGTGCTCCACCGGCCGTTCCGGCGGGTTCGTCCGTCGCCTCAAGGACGGCACCTGGCTGGGGCATGTCGCCGAGCACGTCGCGTTGCAGCTGCAGCGCGACGCCGGTACCGAGGTCGGCCGCGGCAAGACGCGCAGCACCGGGGAGGAGGGGCGCTACCACGTCGTCTACTCCTACGCCGAGGAGAGCGTCGGCAAGGCGGCCGGGCAGCTGGCCGTGCGGCTCGTCAACCACCTCGTGGAGGCGGAGGCCGGCTTCAACCCGGTCGCCGAGTTCGAGGGGCTGGTGCGCCTCGCCGAGCGGGCCGCGTTCGGCCCATCGACCCAGGCCATCCTCGACGAAGCCAGCCTGCGGGACATCCCCTGGATCCGACTCAACGAGGCGTCGCTGGTGCAGCTCGGTCACGGGGTTCACCAGCGCCGCATCCGGGCCACCATGACATCAGGCACCAGCTCGCTCGGCGTCGACATCGCGTCGGACAAGAAGCTCACCAACCAGCTCCTCGCGAGCACAGGGACCCCGGTACCCCGTGCCGAGGTGGTCCGAAGTGCCGAGGATGCGGTGGCAGCCGCGAAGCGGATCGGCTACCCGGTGGCGGTCAAGCCGCTCGACGGCAACCACGGCCGGGGCGTGCTGCTGCACCTCGCAGACGACGACGCCGTGCGCTCCGCGTATCCCATTTCGCGCGGCGAGTCGCGCAACGGCGGCGTCGTGGTCGAGACGTTCCTGGCCGGCAACGACTATCGGTGCCTCGTCATCGGGGGCGTGCTTCGGGCCGTGGCACAGCGGCTGCCGGCACACGTTGATGGCGACGGAAAGCACAGCCTGGCCGACCTGGTCGAGCTGACCAATGCGGATCCGCGCCGCGGGATCGGTCACGAGAAAGTCCTGACGCGGATCAACATCGACGCAGAGTCGATCGGCTATGCCCGCGAACAGGGCTTCGAGATGGACGCCGTCCCGCCAAAGGGGACCCGCGTATTCCTGAAGCGGACCGGCAACATGAGCACCGGCGGCATCAGCATCGACCGGACCGAGGAGATCCACCCGGAGAACGCTGAGACGGCCGAGCTGGCGGCGCGGGTGGTGGGCCTCGATATAGCCGGGATCGATTTCATCTGCCCCGACATCAGCCTGCCGGTCCGCGAGACCGGCGGTGGGATCGTGGAGGTCAACGCCGCCCCGGGATTCCGGATGCACACCCATCCCACCGAGGGCGAAGCCCAGTACGTGGCAAAGCCGGTGATCGACATGCTGTTCGCCCCCGGCTCGGCGTCGAGGATCCCGATCATCGCCGTGACCGGCAGCAACGGCAAGACGACCACCGCGCGGATGGTCAACCACATCCTCAAGGGGATGGGCCACAAGGTCGGCATGACCAGCACCGATGGCATCTTCGTGGACGGTCGGCTCATCCGAAAGGGTGACATGAGCGGGCCGCGCTCAGCCTCGACCGTGCTCCAGAACCCGGGGGTGGACATGGCCGTTTTCGAGGTGGCGCGCGGGGGGATCCTGCGCGAGGGGCTCGGCTACGACCGCAACGACGTGGCGGTCGTGCTCAACGTGACCGGCGATCACCTGGGCATGGGCGGCATCACCTCGATCCGCCAACTCGCGGCGGTCAAGCAGGTCGTGGTGGAGGCCGTGCCGCGCACCGGAACGGCGGTGCTCAACGCTGACGATCCTCTGGTCGCCGCCATGGGTCGCCACTGTTCCGGGTCGGTCATCTACTTCAGCATGGACGCCGGGAATGAGCGGATCCGCCAGCAGGCGAGCCGCGGCCGGCGAGCG